>JAFZPG010000007.1 GCA_017550425.1 Lachnospiraceae bacterium
GCCGCCCCCGGCCTCTATCTTCACCCGCGGATCTGCGCCGCAGGCACATATTTCTTCACGATCGTCAGGAAGTCTTCCAGTTGCTCCCGGCTAAAAGGCGACAGCCCGTCCTTGCACAAAACCGTGTCGCTCTCGCGATAGTTCTGCAGGAAGTAGGCCGATGCGCCGCGGATCTGCGCCGCGATCTTCTCGACATCTTCGGGCGTGTGCAGTCCCTGCACGAGCGTCGTGCGAAACTCATAGGCCACCGAGCCCGAAAGCAGGAACTCCCTGCTTTTTTTCATGTTTGCTGCCAGCATTTCCCGCGCTGAAGCGTCCAGTTTCATTAAGCCGCACGCCCGTGCGCACAGGTCGTCCGACGCCTTCACATCCATGGCCACATAATCGATGAGGCCCTTGCCGCACAGATCCATGAGGACCGCCGGCGTCGTCCCGTTCGTGTCCAGTTTGATCTGGTAACCGAGGTCGCGCACCTTCCGGATGAAATCCTCTAGATCCTTCTGCAACGTCGGCTCCCCGCCCGAGATCACCAGTCCCTCGAGCACATTCTTCCGTTTATTCAAATAGGCAAAAACTTCGTCCTCCGCCATGAGCGGCACGTCGTCTCCCCACGAGATCAGCTCCGAATTATGACAGTACGGGCAGGCGAAATTACACCCGCCGGTAAACACGATCGCCGCCATCTTCCCGGGGAAATCGAGCAGCGTCGTCTTTTGCATTCCCGCGATCCTCAATCGTCCTCACCATCCTCACCGCGCTTGATGCGCTCCCGCAGATCCTTAAAGAAAGCCTTCAGCATCTGCGAACATTCCTGCTCCATCACGCCGCGTTTCACCTCGACCTGATGATTGAACTGCTTCATCTGCAGCAGGTTCAGGATCGACCCGCCGCAGCCGGCCTTCGGGTTCATGCAGGCCATGACCACCCGCGGCACCCGCGCCTGCACGATCGCGCCCGCGCACATCTGGCACGGTTCGAGCGTCACGTACAGCGTGCAGTTATCCAGCCGCCAGTCGCCCAGCTCCTTCGACGCCTTTTTGATCGCCGTGATCTCGGCGTGCGAAAGCGTGCTGTGGTCGGTGTTCCGTCGGTTATACCCGCGGCCGATGATCTTCCCGTCGCACTCGATGACGCAACCGATGGGCACCTCGCCGAGGATCCGCGCCTTTTTCGCCTGCTTCATCGCCTCGCCCATGAACTTTTTATCTTTCTTCTCCTGCTCCAGTTCCGCCTTCCGGCGCGCCTTTTCGGCCTCCTCCAGTTTCTTCTGTTTCAGCAGTTTTCTGCGTTCCGGATCCTTCATACGCCCTCCTGTGCGGAAAATGCGTCCGCCAGCGCCGCGAACTGCGTGAGCGTCAGCGCCTCGCCCCGCACCATCGCATCCAGTCCGACCGACGTGATCACGCCCTCGATCTGCTCTTTTGATAAGGGCAATGTAAACTCCGCCGCGCCTGCCAGCGCATTGACCAGCGTCTTGCGCCGCATGTTGAACGCCGCCCGGATGATCGCAAACAGCAGTTTCTCATCCTTCACCTGGACCGGCATCTCCTCATGCCGCGTCAGCACGATCACCGCGGAGTCGACATTCGGCCGCGGCATAAAACAGTTCGCCGGGACATTGGCCGCCAGATAGGGCTTCGCATAGTACTGCACCGCCAGCGACAGCGCGCCGTAGTCCTTCGACCCGGGCCCGGCCTCCATGCGCCGCGCGACCTCCTTCTGCACCATCACGGTGATGCTCGAGATCGGAACGTGCGACTCAAACAAACCCATGATGATGGGCGTCGTAATATAGTAAGGCAGGTTCGCCACGACCTTCATGGGCCGGCCGCCGTTATGCGCTTCGGCCAATGCCGCGATATCCACCTTCATGATGTCATCGTTGATCACAGTGACATTCTTGTATTCACTCAATGTGTCCTGCAAAATTGGGATCAGCGTATCATCGATCTCGACCGCGACCACCTCGCGCGCATTTTCCGCCAGATACTGCGTCAGCGTGCCGATGCCCGGCCCGATCTCCAGCACACAGTCCTCCCGGCCGACCCCCGCATAGCGGATGATCTTATCCAGCACGTGCGTATCGATCAGAAAGTTCTGCCCGAACTTCTTCGAAAACCGAAACTGATATTTCTGAAGGACCGCGATGGTCTCCTTCGGATCGCCTAATTTCGCCATCTTCTTCTCCTTATGTGCCATCGGGGACGGTTCTTTTTGGCACACTACACCTTGTAAAACCGCCGCGCGTTCTCCTCCGTGATGCGGAGCACTTCCTCCGGCGTGATCCCCTTGATCTGCGCCAACTCCTGCGCCACGAGCGCGATATTTCGGCTGTCGTTCCGTTGCCCGCGATACGGCGTCGGTGCCAGATACGGGCAATCCGTCTCCAGCAGGATCCGCTCCATGGGCGTTTCGGCCGCGACCTCCTTCAGCTTCCGTCCGTTTTTAAACGTCAGCACGCCGCCGATCCCGATGTACAGTCCCATCTTCACCA
Source organism: Lachnospiraceae bacterium (assembly GCA_017550425.1). Taxonomy (GTDB): domain Bacteria; phylum Bacillota; class Clostridia; order Lachnospirales; family Lachnospiraceae; genus UBA1201. The sequence continues at coordinate 2,495 of JAFZPG010000007.1, forward strand.
CTTCCCGCGCGATCTCCACGCTGTAGGAATAGCAGTGCATGACGCCTCCGATGCTGCCCGCATCCTCCGCCTTCAGGATCTCCATCGTGTCCGCCGCCGCGTCCCGGCTGTGGATCACCACCGGCAACTGCAGCTCCCGCGCCAGCCGCAGCTGCCACGTAAACCACTTCTTCTGCAGCGGGATGTCCCGCTCGTAATCGCCGTGATAGTCCAGGCCGATCTCGCCGATCGCCACCATCTTCTTATGCTCAAGGAGCATTTGCCGCAAGATCGGCAAATGCTCCTCATTAAGTCCGTCCACACAGTCCGGATGAATGCCGAGCGCCCCGTAGAAATACGGGTACCGCTCCGTCAGTTCGATCGTCTGATGCAGCGTCTTTAAGTCGGTGCCGATATTCACTACCAGGCCGACACCGCCCGCCTGAAGACCGCCGCCCAAAAGCTCCTCGCGGTCCGCATCAAACGCCGCATCATCATAATGTGCGTGTGTATCAAAAATCATAGTTAACAAATCTCCGCGCCCGCCGGCATCTTCTTCTCCGGCACCATCAGCGACAGCTCGCCGTTCTCGTCCTCGGCGCACAGCAGCATGCCCTCAGAAACCACGCCCGCCAGCGTCGCCGGCTTCAGGTTCACGAGGACCATGACCTTCTTTCCGACCATCTCCTGCGCACTGTAGTGCTGCTTGATGCCGGAAACGATCTGCTTCACCTCGCTGCCGATCTTCACCTTCGAGCACAGCAGCTTCTTCGACTTCGGAACCTCTGCGCACTCGATGATCTCGCCAACCTGGAACTGCAGCTTCGCGAAGTCATCGTAGGTGATCTCGTCCTTGCGGGCGATATCGATCACACTCTCCGCCTCAACGGGTGCCTCGGGGGCAATGCCCATCGCAGCCTGCTCCTTCTCGTACTCCGCCTTCTGCTCCGCGCGGATCTTCTCGACCTCGACCATGATCTCCTTCACGTCCGCACGCGCGAACAGGATCTCCGGTTTCTCGGTCACCTTGCGTCCATTGTCCAGAAGGCCGAAGCTCGTCAGATCTTCAAACTCTCTGAGCGGCTCGCCGAACTGCTCCGAGATGCGCTTCGCCGTCTCCGGCATGAAGCTTTCCAGAAGCGACGCACCGATCATGATGCTCTCCGCCAGATTATACAGCACGGTCGCCAGGCGATCGGCCTTATTCTCGTCCTTCGCCAGAACCCACGGCTCTGTCTCGTCGATATATTTGTTACAACGATGGAAGATATTGAAGATCTCCGAGATCGCGTCGGCAACGCGGAACTTATCCATCTTCTCCTCGACCTTTGCGCGCGTCGAAAGAACGACCGCCTTCAGGTCCTCATCCACCGGCTCGCAAACGTTCCAGTTCTCCAGAACGCCGCCGAAATATTTGTTGCTCATGGAAATGGTACGGTTTACCAGGTTTCCGAGCGTATTTGCAAGTTCGGAATTGAAGCGCTCCACCATGAGTTCCCAGGTGATCACGCCGTCGTTCTCGTACGGCATCTCGTGCAGAACGAAGAAACGCACCGCATCCACGCCAAAGAACTTCGCGAGGTCATCCGCGTAGATGACATTGCCCTTACTCTTACTCATCTTCTCACCGCCCTGGAGCAACCACGGGTGACCGAAGATCTGCTTCGGAAGCGGGATGTCCAGCGCCATCAGGAAGATGGGCCAGTAAATAGTATGGAAACGCAGGATGTCCTTACCGATCAGGTGCAGATCCGCCGGCCAGAACTTCTTGAAATTCTCGCCGTGGTTTCCATCGGCATCAAATCCCGGACCGGTGATGTAATTTACGAGCGCATCCAGCCATACATAGATGACATGGCGCGAATCAAAGCTCACCGGAACGCCCCAGGTAAATGTGGAACGCGTTACGCACAGATCCTGCAGGCCCGGAAGCAAGAAGTTATTCATCATCTCGTTCTTACGGGACTCCGGCTGGATAAACTCGGGATGTGTATTGATGTACTCGATCAGGCGATCGGCGTATTTGCTCATCTTGAAGAAGTACGCTTCCTCCTTCGCCTGCGTTACCTCGCGGCCGCAGTCCGGGCATCGTCCGTCCACCAGCTGCGACTGTGTCCAGAACGTCTCACACGGCGTACAATACATGCCCTCGTAAGAACTCTTGTAGATGTCGCCCTGCTCGTAGAACTTATCGAAGATCTTCTGGACCTGCTCCATATGGTCTTCATCCGTCGTGCGGATAAAGCGATCGTAGGAGGTCCCAACCAAATCCCACATGCCTTTGATCGCCCCCGTCGCGCGGTTTGCGCACTCTTGCGGCGTGATCCCCAGTGCCTTGGCCTTTTCCTCGATCTTCAGACCATGCTCATCGGTTCCGGTCTGAAAAAAGACCTCATAGCCTTGCTTCCGTTTAAAACGGGCAATGCTGTCCGCCAGGATCGCTTCGTATGTATTGCCGATGTGCGGCTTACCGGAAGCGTATGGAATGGCGGTCGTAATGTAATAAGGCTTTCTTTCCATGTGTAGTGTTTCCTCCTGATTCTTTCTGTAAAAGCGGCAAATGCCTTAAATTTTATTGTACCCCCGGGTGCATGCATTGTCAAGCATTTTCAGGCTTTCCCGCCTTCGTCGCCCGAGCCCGCGCGCCCGTTTTTACTCATCTCACTGTTGATATAGCGCGGGTCGAAGGTCACCTCTTTATAGAAGCGCTTCGGCATCACAAAAGCGTCGGCCGCTTCCTTCGTGGGAAATTCGATCTCCGCTACGACTATGCCCTCAAATTCCCCGGAGAACACATCCAGCTCCACGGTCTTTCCGTCGGGGATGTGGGCGGGCAATTCTGAAGGGTTGTTTGCGTTCTGTGCTTCATTACCCTCCGTTTCGCTGTCCGTCACACGGTTCAAGTTCGTCGCCACGTTCGTAGTTTCTCCTGCGTCTTGCGGCATTTCCCCTTCTTCAAAGAACGCCTCCACGGGGATGCGGTACCGCCGCTTCGTGATCACATAGCCGTCCGCCTTCTGAAGCAGATGCTCGTAACTCTCCTGCGTCAGCGGCAGGTTCTCTTCCACCCGGACCACGCCGTAACCGCTCTTATAGGTCAAATAGCAGGCATCGCCCTCGCGGCGCACGCGCACCACCGGGTCGGTCGCCAGATATCCCTGCTCCAACTCCTTCGACGGATATGCCTCGATATCGATCCCGTCCGTATTCACCAGATATTTCCGCTCGATCTCCACCTTGCTGCCTCCCTTGTCTTAATCCCCCGAGTAGGGTATAATTATATAGAAACCGGCCCTTCGGGCCATCGTAACCCCGGATTTCGGAGGTCACCTATGACAAATGTATCCCACCGCGCGCTTTTTGCGCGGATGATTTCCTTAATTATGTGCCTGTTGCTCACCGCAAGCCTCTGTGCCTGCGGCGGTAAGCGTGGGCCGAATTCCGAGACGCCCGGGACGTCATCCGGGACGACGGCAGCTCCCGTTTCCACACAGGACATCCTGGCCCGCTCCAAAGCGCATGCTTACTTCACAGCGGACGAGATCCCGGAAAATGACGATCAAAAATCGACCCGTGACAAATTCGACGTATTTCTGCAAAAAGCCCTGCTCGGCTATGCTTCCGAGGTCGGTTTAGTGAACGTGCACTACTCCATGCGTCGGCCGGAAGACTACGGATTGACCGGTCACGACCTTTCGTTTGGTTTATTGGGCGCATCCAACAGCATCAGCCTCTCAGCCCGGGATACGCTGGACGAACTGAGGTCTTACAATTACGAAGACCTGTCCCGCAAACAGCGCCTGACGTATGACATTCTGGACTATTCGTTGCGTGCCCAGATCGAAATGGAGCCCTTCGAATATTATTCGGAGCCTCTCAACACCGCCGGCGGTATCCACGCTATGCTCCCGATCTATTTTGCCGAATATACATTTACACGGGCACAAGACGTTGAGGACTATCTGGCCCTCATGCAGGCCGTTCCCGCTTTCTTTGACTCTGTCCTTTCCTACGAGCAAAAGCGCATCGAACTCGGAATCTTCATGAGCAAAGACGCACTCGATACCGTGATCGAACAGGCCCGTGACAACATCTCCGGCGAACCCGGAGACTTCTATCTGAATGAGACATTTGCCGAAATGCTGACGGATGCCGGTTGCTTCTCCGAAACGGAGATCGCCGACTACACCACCCGACATAAGGCCGCTTTGGAAAACTCTTTTTTCCCAGCGTACGACCGGCTGATCTCCGCCCTCGACGGCATGCGCTCCTCGTGCAATGATATCGGAGGCGCCGTCAATATGCCAAACGGCGAAGCTTACATCGTAGCTTTGTGTAAGTCCTATCTGGCGACCGACAAAACATTGGCCCAGATCAAGGAAGCTCTTGAGACCTCCAACACCACACTTCGGGTCCAGCTCCAGACGCTGTCTGCCCTCGATCCGGGCGCGTCCATGGCCACGCTTTCGTTTAAACAGCCGACGGAAGACCCCGCCGGCATCGTCGCACACCTGATCGATTATTACAGTGATCTCTTCCCGTCTCTCGGCGGACGCAAATACTCGATCCACGACGTTCCGAAAGGCATGGAAGGCAGTGTATCGCCCGCCTTCTATATCCTGCCGGCCCTCGACGATTACGAAACGCACAACAATATCTACATTAATAACGGTTCGATCGCAAACAACGGCCTGTTTACTACATTGGCCCACGAGGGTTACCCCGGACACATGCTGCAGGGAACGTACTTTGCATCGACCGAGCCTTACCCGGTACGCGTGTTGCTGACCTTCCTGCCATATGCGGAAGGTTGGGCTTCCTACGTGGAACGCCTTTCCTTTGAGGCGATCGACGGAGTCACCTCCACCACCGCGAAGATGCTCGCGGTCAATTCCCGCATGAGCCTGAATATGCTGGCTCTGGTCGATCTGGGCCTCAACTACGAAGGCTGGACCTATAAAGAATACTGTGATTACATGGCGCTCCATTTCGGCCTCAGCATTTCAAAAGACGCCGTGCGGTTGCAGGAATTTTACCTGAATATGACCACGTCGCCGTTCTCGTACCTGCCCTACTCCTTCGGCCTCATCGAGCTCGAAAGCATCCTGGACGAACAGAAAGAACTCGCAGGCGATGATTTCGATCTCTATCAGTTCCACGATGCCTTCCTGAATATCGGCCCTGCGCCCCTGCATCTGGTCGAAAAATATATGAAGAAGATCTTCTAGCACCATCCTACAGTGCTTCGAAATGGATGGCTTCATCCAACACCTGTTGTTCCTCGGTGGACAGTCCGACATAGGACTCGCCTCCGAGGATTTCTTTTAAGTACGTGTAGCTCGGTCCGTTCGCGTGCATACACGTCAGGATGAAGCCGTCATTGTCCTCGGTGAGCATGGCCAGCGAGAAGCTGAGCTTACCGCCGACCTCTTTAAACGCGTTGTATTTCAACAGCGCATGCTTTTTGAAGGAATTATTATGCTCCGTGGTCAGTTTCTCCACGGACTTGATGATATTTTCCTGACGATCCATCAGCATCTCAACGTTCGCGAGCAGCTGGTGAATAACTTCCTCCAGCGACTGGGTGTCACGTCCGCGCATAAAGCGGTCGTAACGCTTCCAGATCTTCACGCTCTTCCACAGAACGATGAGACCGACGACCAGCGCAGCCACGGCGAAAACGCCGATGACGATGATCAGGAATATCGGGTCGAACCCGAGATGAAACAATTTCGAATCCATGCTTCTCTTCCTTTCCTACTCGGTCAGACCGATGATATCCAAAATGCGCTCCAGTTCCTCATTCGAAAAATAAGCGATCTCGATCTTTCCGGCCTTGTTGTTCTTCCGTTTGATCTCGACTTTCGTTCCCATGCGGTTGGTCAGTTTGTCTTGAAGCAGGGCGAAATGTTCTTCATAATCTAATTTAACTTCTGCTTTCGGTTTCTTCGGGTTTAACGCTGCTTTTACGAGTTTCTCGGTGTCACGGACGCTCAGCTTACGCTCCACGATCTCCTTCGCAAGATTCTCCAGGAGCGTCGGGTCCTCCACGCCGAGCAGAACCTTTGCATGTCCGGTGGAGAGTTCGCCCTTTGCAACATATCCCCTCACGTTCTCGGGCAATTTGAGCAGTCGCGTCGAGTTCGTGATATAGGCGCGGCTCTTGCCGACCTTCGTCGCAACATCTTCCTGTTTCAGGCTATAGTTGTCCAGTAGCTGACGGAAGGCCAATGCCTCATCGATCGGATTCAGATCTTCACGCTGAATATTCTCTATAAGCGATACTTCCGAGATCTCACGCTCGGAAAGTTCCTTGATAATGACCGGAACTTCCTTGAGGCCTGCCAGCTTCGCAGCCCTCCAGCGGCGCTCGCCGGCAACGATCTCATAGTACTTTCCTTTCCTTACCACGACCAGGGGCTGCAGCACACCGTACTGCAGGATGGAGTCCTTTAGTTCCTCCAGGCTCTCCTTATCAAACTCCTTACGCGGCTGGTCCCGGTTCGGCTCGATCTCACGCAGTTTCACCATCAAAGGCTCGTGGACCTTGACTTCATTTACGACCTCCTTCACAACTTCTTTGATCACTTCCTTCGGTTTGTCAGCCGAAGCGCTCTTCTTTTCTTCCTTCTTCGGTGCAATCTCGATATCATCGGAAAATGAGATCAAACTGTCCAGACCCTTACCGAGTCCTCCTCTTTTTACCGCCATAGTATTCTCCTTGATTAATTGTATGCTTATTCGTTTAACTGTATCTGTTCTTTTTTATATAATGTACGTCTTTAATGATCTTAAAGGTCAGCAAGTTCAAAACTTCCGGTCAATAACTTCCTGAGCCAATGAGCGATATCCATCCGCCCCGGTCGACTTTGGATCGTACTTATTGATCGGAAGGCCATGGCTCGGAGCCTCTGCCAGCCGGACATTTCTCGGAATGATCGTCTTATATACGTTCTGCTTCAGATTGTCCTTAACATTTTCAACGACCTGCAGTGAGAGGTTTGTGCGCGAGTCGTACATCGTAAACACGACTCCCTCGACCTCTAGTGAAGCGTTCAATCGCTTTTTGACCAGCGAGATCGTGTGCAACAGCAAACTCAGCCCCTCCAGAGCGTAATACTCACACTGGATCGGGACCAGAACCGAGTCCGCCGTGGTCAGTGCATTGACCGTTAACATATTTAACGAAGGTGGGCAGTCAATGATCACAAAATCATAATCCTCACGTACCGGCTCCAGTTTCTTCTTCAGGATGAATTCCTTCCGCTTAATACCGATCAGCTCGATCTCTGCACCGGACAGGTTCACATCCGAAGGCAAAACATCTACATTCTCCTGAACATCCTTCTGAATGCAGTCCTTAATGCTCAGGTCATCTGAGATCAGCAGCTGATACACCGTATTCTCGATCTTGCCTCGCTCCAGGCCAAAACCGCTTGTTGCATTTCCCTGAGGATCCAGGTCGATCAAAAGAACCTTTTTCCCCTTTTCAGCCAGACAGGCGGACAGATTGATCGCTGTTGTGGTCTTTCCAACGCCACCTTTTTGGTTTGCAATTCCTATAACTCTACTCATAGTATCTCCATTTTATGAATTTGCCTCATATGAGGCGCTGTATTGTTCGATTATCATTTCACTGAGTATTATATCATGTTTGTGCCCTTATTTCCACTAAAAACCGTATATTTCAAGAAGTTTATCGATTTTACAATGTGTTAATGTTCCACGTGGAACATTTTTATAGCTCCATTTCCTTTTTTTGAAACGCATCGATCAACAACAGATTGTATAAAATAAGCCATTCGTATCTAGTGCTTGTGTTTACGAATATATCCGGTCAATTTTGTAGGTTCGTTCAGGATAAAATAAAGATGATGGTGTACAAGTCTTGTCTCAGCGTTTCCAAGTCAAATTAACCCATACACACTTCAATTGAATATTAAAGTTCAAAGCATTTACATCATAAATGTTCCACGTGGAACATAGAAACAAGGAAAACCAAAAAGTGTTTCCGGATACGTTTGTTAACGAGCTATTATTGAGAAGAGAGAACAAAAAGTGTTGTAGAGAAACACAGAACAAAACAGCAACGTATCCTGAAAGAATAACCTCGAGCCACGCTAAAAAAAGCGGTATGTCAACACCGTAAGTTTAGAGCTAGAAGCATCCAATCTTCACATATGTCTTGTATGTCTAATAAACGTGCAACGTCATAAGCTATCGGAATCAAAATGTTCCACGTGGAACATCATACGATCTTGAGGTTCCACGTGGAACATATGTCGCGTCAACGCGTTAAAATATTAAAGCGGGGTCTTAAGCGGAATACCGGCTTTTCTGGGATATTGTTTCTTGGTTTCCTTAGTCTTCCTTATTATAATAAGGCTGCGACTGATATCACTTTCAGGAAGCATAAATTTTCGAATATCCTCGATCTTTCCACCTAAAATACCGATTGCCTTCTCGGCACTAGAAACTTCTTCCTCACAAGCACCGGATTTATAGGAAATGAAACATCCTCCTACCTTAGTAAAAGGCAGGCAGAACTCAGAGAGAGATGAGAGATTGGCGACGGCTCGTGACAGAACGAGATCAAATTTTTCTCGATATCTCTTATCATGCCCCAGATCTTCCGCCCGTCCATGTTCGAACGAGAGTTTATCAAGTTTCAACTCGACCTTAACCTCTTCGAGAAATCGTAACCGTTTCTGAAGGGAGTCCACCAGTACAAACTCTGTCTCCGGATAGAGGATCTTCAACGGAATGCCTGGAAAACCGGCGCCGGTACCGAGATCTAATATATAGGAAGCTTTAGAAACAAATTCCTCCAAACCGTAGACGCTGTCCACAAAATGCTTCTGTAAAACCTCATCAAATTCAGTGATCCCCGTCAGGTTCATAACCTTGTTTTTTTCGACCAATCGCTCATAAAACATAAGAAAACGACCGGCTTGTAATTCGTTGAGTTGTAAATTTGCTTTCGCAAAGTATTGTTCAATATATTTTTCGTTATCAGTCATTTATATCCTCGTTTTCTTGAGTGTTTTCGATCTGATACAGACGTTTCCGGAAGGCTGTAGGAGTTTCTCCGGTACACTGTTTAAACTGTCTCATGAAATGCACATCATTGTCATATCCACAGTTAGCGGCAATAGTCCGAATGCTGTAATTCGTAGAGGCCAGCTGGGTCTTCGCATAATTGATCTTACTTAAAATAACATCGTTATAACACGAAATTCCGAACATATCATGGTAAAGTTTCTGAAAGTAAGAGATACTTAGTCCAACTCGTTGTGCCAGTTTCGGAACTGTCCATACATCGGAAGGGTTGGAGTAGATCTCTGAGCGGAGATTTTGAAGTTCGGCGTAATAACCCGCAATATGCGTCTCCTGGTTAATGACGGAAATTATGTCTGAAATACAAAGTAAAAGAGCCTTCAGAAGATAGTCTGTCGTGAGTTTTTTGTGCTGTGAAGTCGAGATGTCTTCAAAGAAGATCTGATGCATGAGCATGTCCACTTTTTGCTCCGCGGGGAAAGCGATCATACGGTTCAGCGGCAGATTATACGGCGGACCGTCGATCGCCTCGCCCTCCGCCAAAGAGAAATGGATATAGTCATTCACATATCCATCCGGAAGAGAGTAGTAGATCTGGGGAGCTCCTTTGGGAAATATGATCAGCGTATTTTTCGGGAACGGCTGATCCACTCCATCCAGTATAATGCGCGCGTCCGTATAGGTATAGACCAGCAGATAGTCGCCGCTGCCATTCGGACGGTTGATATTGAACGGCGGAAAATGTCTGTGCCGCAGTCCCATCATATTTACCTGCATAGTCCCTTCCTTTCCGGGGCGTCCCGAAATACAAGGATCTCAAAACCTCCCTGATTTATAGTCCCCTTAAAACACATACGACAACTGAATATCTTACAACCTACAACAGGGCTTAAAATCTCGCAACCTTCGACCGGACAATATTATCTCACGATCTTAGTGCTACCAGCAGCACCGCGATGTCCGCGGGTGAAACGCCGGAGATACGTCCGGCCTGGCCGATCGAAGCCGGCTTGATCTTATTCAGCTTCTGGATCGCTTCTTTGCGCAGTCCCTTGATCGTCGAATAGTCGAAATTCGGCGAGAGTTTCTTATTTTCGAGTTTCTTGAAATTCTCGATTTGTTTTTCCTGCTTCGTAATATAACCTTCGTATTTGATCTGGATGCAGACCTGCTCCACGATGTCCGCGGGCAGCTCCGGCCGCTCCGGATCGATCTCCGCGAGCTTCTCGTAATCGAGCTCGGGCCGCTTCATCATCTCAGCGAGAGAAGTTCCGTTATTCAGCGCCGTACTTCCATGCTTCACCATGAAGGCATTTACCGTTTCATTGCCCCCGAGGATAGTCGTCTTCAGACGGTTCACCTCGCGGTCAATGCTTTCCTTCTTCGCGAGCATTTTATTATAATCTTCATCGCTGACCAGACCCGCCTCATGGCCGATGGCGCGCAGGCGCAGGTCAGCATTGTCCTGGCGCAGCACCAGACGGTACTCCGCGCGAGAAGTCATCATGCGGTAGGGCTCCGTGGTCTCCTTCGTCACCAGGTCATCGATCAGAACGCCGATGTAGGCCTGCGAGCGGTCCAGGATCACGGGCTCCTTACCCAGGCAGAAGAGGGCGGCGTTCATGCCGGCGATGATGCCCTGGCCGGCGGCCTCCTCGTAACCGGAGCTTCCGTTGATCTGACCGGCCGAAAACAGGCCCGAGATCTCCTTAAACTCCAGCGAATGCTTCAATTGATGCGGGTCAATGCAATCGTACTCGATCGCGTACGCGTTGCGGACGATCTTCACGTTCTCCAGACCCGGCACCGTGTGGTACATCGCGTACTGCACGTCCTCCGGAAGCGAGCTGGACATGCCGCCCAGATACATTTCCGTTGTATAGAGGCCCTCGGGTTCTATGAACACCTGGTGGCGCTCCTTATCCGGGAATTTGACGACCTTATCCTCGATGGAAGGGCAGTAGCGTGGCCCGGTTCCCTCGATCACGCCCGTAAACAAAGGCGAGCGGTCGATATTGTCCCGAATGATCTTATGTGTTTCCTCGTTGGTGTAGGTCAGCCAGCAGGAGACCTGCTCCTTCTGCACGCTCGCGGGATCCGTGGAAAATGAGAACGGCACCACGACCTTATCGCCGAACTGCTCCGCCATCTTAGAATAGTCGATGGTGCGGCCGTCGACACGCGCCGGCGTACCGGTCTTGAAGCGGCGGACCGTGATCCCATGCTCGATCAGCGACGCGGTGAGATGATTGGCCGCCTGCAGACCGTTCGGTCCGGTCGGATTGCTCACATCACCATAGATGCAACGCGCCTTCAGGTACGTTCCCGTACACAAAACGGCGGCCTTGCAGTGGTAGATCGCGCCGGAGACCGTGCGGATGCCCGTCAGCCGGCCGTTCTCGACGATCAGGTCGGCCGCCTCCGCCTGGCGGATGGTCAGGTTCTCCGTGTGCTCCATGGTCTCACGCATGGCCTGCGAGTACATCTTTTTATCGGCCTGCGCGCGCAGCGAATGCACCGCCGGCCCCTTTGACTCATTCAGCATCTTCGACTGAATGAACGTTTTGTCGATATTTTTACCCATTTCGCCGCCCAGGGCGTCGACCTCGCGGACAATGTGTCCCTTCGAGCTGCCGCCGACGTTCGGGTTGCAGGGCATGAGCGCGATACTGTCAATGCTCACCGTAAAGACGATGGTCGAAAGCCCCAGCCGTGCCGCCGCCAACGCTGCTTCGCAGCCCGCATGTCCGGCACCGACCACTACCACGTCATAATATTCTTCAACTACTGCCATTGATATCACGCTTTCTTATTTTCCCATACAGAATTTTTCAAAGATGCGGTCCGCGACATCCTCATCCAGCGTCTCGCCGGTGATGCGCCCCAATGCCTCGTAGGCGTCCAAAAGGTCGATCGTGAGGAAATCCTCGCTGACATCCCCGTAAATGCCTTCCAGGGCCTGTCTGAGCGATCCCAGCGCCATTTCCAGCGCCTCTTTGTGCCGCGCATTCGTGATCAGGACCTCATCGTTGTATAAAAGCTCGCCCGCGCGGAACATGGCCACCAGGCGCTCTTTGATCGCATCCATGCCCTCGCCAGTCTTCGCCGAAACAGGCAGGATCGTATCTGCCGCGCAGTATTTCGACAATTCGTCGATCGTCAGCTGCGGCTTAAGGTCGGTCTTATTGTATAAGACCAGACTCTTTTTCTGTCGCAGGATCTCCAGGATCCTCCGGTCGTTATCGTCGAGCGGGAGAGAAGCGTCCGCAACGAACAGCAGCAGATCCGCGCCCTCCGCCTGTGAAATGGACCGTTCCACGCCGATGGTCTCCACGACATCCTGCGTTTCCCGGATCCCGGCCGTGTCGGTAAATTCAAACCCGATCCCGCCGATATATACCTGCTCGGACAATGTGTCGCGGGTCGTTCCGGCGATGTCGGTCACGATCGCGCGGTCCTGGCCCAGCAGGGCATTCAGAAGCGAGGATTTTCCGGCGTTCGGCTTGCCGAGCAGGACGGTCTTCACACCTTCCTTCAGCACCGCGCCGTCTTGGTAATCCTCGATCATTTTCCGTATCTTTTTCTCCATCGGTTCGAGTTTCTCCCGAAGTTCATCGGAATACCCGTCGAGGGAAATATGTTCGGGGTCGTCCAGCGCCGCCTCAATAAAAGCGACCGCATCCAACAGGACGTCCCGCATCGATTTGATCTCGTTTCTCACCGAACCCTGCAACTGAGAGAGGGCGGCACTCGCGGCAAAGGCGTTCTTCGAGTTGATCAGGTCCATCACGGCCTCCGCCTCGGACAGATCCACGCGCCCGTTCAGAAAGGCCTGCTTCGTGAATTCGCCGGGCTCCGCGACTCTGGCTCCCGCCGAGAGCACGCGCTCCAGCACCTGCCGCGTCACCAGAATACCGCCGTGCGTATCGATCTCCACGGTATCCTCCGCCGTGAAACTCTTCGGCCCGCGCATCAAAAGCACCATGACCTCGTCGATCACCGCGCCGGTTTCGGAAAGAATATGACCGTAGTGAACGGTATGTGTCTCCATCTTTGAAAAACGGGCTGCATTTGCCGGACGAAAGATCCTTCGGATCACGTCAAACGACTCCGGGCCGCTGATCCTCACGATCCCGATACTGCCCGGACTCATCGCCGTTGCGATCGCGGCAAATGTCTTCGATGTCTCCCTGCTCATAGCACTCCTTAAAACTTTACTTTTGCTAAAACTTCCTTCGTTTGCACCCCACCGGAAATCTTCATTCTCGAGATTTGGTGATCCAGCGCAAACCACTCCTGCATCTGCCCCTGCCCAAAACCAGGGCTTCGTAGCAATACCTCCGCCGCAAAAACTATGTTGCACAAGTATCACCCCGTAAATCAGAAGCAACATCAAGCATATTCTAGCATTATAACCCCTGTCTTTCAAGCATAAATATCCACGCCGTCCCTCCAAGCCCTAATCAAACCCACCCTTTACGGCTAGATTTCAAAAAACTCAATCACAGCAGTACTTTCCCCTTGCTTTTTACTGCCGGATCTTCAAAATCTCAATTCCAGCAGTATTCTCGCCTTGCTTTTTACTGCTGGATCTTCAAAAATGCAATCCCAGCAGTATTCTAGGCCCGCTGTTTACTGCTGGATCTTCAAAAATGCAATCCCAGCAGTATTCTAGGCTCGCTTTTTACTGCTGGATCTTCAAAACCTCAATTCCAGCAGTATTCTCGCCTCGCTTTTTACTGCCGGATCTTCAAAAATGCAATCCCAGCAGTATTCTAGGCCCGCTTTTTACTGCTGGATCTTCAAAAATGCAATCCCAGCAGTACTATTGCCTCGATTTGTACTGCTGAAATTTCAAAACCTCAATTTCGGCAGTACTTTTGACTCTCATATTACTGCTGAAATTTCAAAACCTCAAATCCGGCAGTACTTTTGGCTCGATTATTACTGCTGAAATTTCAAAACCTCAATTTCGGCAGTACTTTTGGCTCAATTATTACTGCTGAAATTTCAAAATCTCAACTCCAGCAGTACTTTTGGCTTGAATAGTACTGCTGAAATTTCAAAATCACGATTCCAGCAGTATTATGGGCTTGATCAATACTACTGAATTCTCAAACCATCTCTTCTCTGCGCGCCGGAGGATGCCACATGGCATCCTTTGTGTGTGATGGGACGCAAAGCCGCGGGGGATAATCTTTGGGCATACGATTGTAAGGCGGACATGAGAACGAGCTGATGAAAAACACCTCGAATGAAAAGAAGAATAAGGGTCAAAAACCGGGTCTCCGAGACCGGTTTTTGCGCAAGACGGAGCCGTTTTATCCGAAAACGGCGGAGTTCGAAGCGGTGCCCTTAAATTCTTCTTTGAAAGAGAGGATTGTTTTTCACAGCGATGCGAACCGTCCGCCGTCAATCGTATACCAAAGGTCTTTCTCACCCCCGGGGTTATGACCTCCCGCCCACAAAAAAAGGATGCCACTTTCGTGGCATCCCAAGATCTTATACGAGGCTCGGTTTATTCTTCGCCTTCGGATTTCTTCTCGTAGTTTCCGTAGTTTTTGTTGCCGTAGCCGCGGTTGTATCCGCCGCCGTAGCTGTTTCCACGATCATAACGGTAGGTACGTTCGCTGCGGTCGGAAGAGTAGCGCTTCTCCTTCTTGAGCATTACTACTACATGACGAAAAGGTTCCTCGCCCTCACTCTTCGTGTAGACATATTTGTCATCCTGAAGAGCGGAGTGGATGATGCGACGCTCGTAAGGGTTCATCGGCTCGAGCTTTACGGGACGCTTGGTTCTCTTAACCTTCATGGAAATGTTCTTTGCAAGGTTCTCCAGCGTTTCCTTTCTTCTCTCACGATAGTTCTCGGTATCGACCTTAACACGAATGTAGTCGTCGGTCTCTTTGTTGACTACCAGGCTGGTGAGATACTGCAGGGAGTCCAGGGTCTGGCCTCTCTTGCCGATCAGGTTACCCATATCGGAACCGGTAAGATTGAGTTCGATCGTTTTTTCCTCTTCGTTCATCAAACCCTGAATATCAACGGCGATACCCATCTTATCAAATACATTCTCCAAAAACTCGATTGCTTTATCGACCAGGGTCATTTTCTTTCTGGCCTTGATGATGGCCGGCTTGCTGCCGATACCTAAAAATCCGCTGGATCCCTTTTCGATGACTTCATAATCGATCATCTCACTGGTCGTTCCGAGGATGACAGTCGCTTCTGTAAGCGCTTCTTCAACTGTTTTGCCTTCAACTCTGATAAAGTCTGCCATTTCTAACCTCCGTACCTTACTTTTTATTCTTATTCTTTTCGTTGTACTGTGCTACCATGTTTGCCTTCGAGGAAAGCCGTCCGGTACCCGTCGTACTCTTATAATATTCGGTTGATGCTTTGATCTGCTCTTCGCGCTTTCTGGCCTTTTCTTCTTCGGCTGCCTGATCTTCCTCCAGTTGCTGAGTAATATTCGCAACCTTTGTGACCTTCATCGGCGCCAGACCCATACGCGCACGTTTTGCATTCATTTTTTCGACATTCTTCGCTACAACATCGTTGATATCCAGTTTATCCATGTAGTTATTAACGCAGATCTGGATCACGAGCTGTACCAAACTGGAAATAATCCAATATACGCCGATACAGGTAGGGAACATGAAACAGAAAACGATGGAAATGACCGGCATGATCTTCACCATCGTGTTCATGCTCTGAACGAATGCGTTTTCTTCTTCTTCCTGCTTCTTGAAGGAATTCTTCTTCTGACGCTCCTGTGCGGCCAATGAGATCTTCGTACTGATGTACTGGATCAGACCGGAAAGAAGCGGGATCATAATAGCGGCAATGACTACCCAAATGCCTACCTTTGCGAAATTGGAAAGGTACGACATAGGTGAGACCGAAAGGTTCAATCCCATAAAGGAGTTCATGGATTCGATCTTATCGATCGAATCGGTAACGGTTTCTCCGGTCGTGGTTCCCGCCATCCCGCCGATGTTTGTGAACATATCTTTGAATGAGTTCCATTCATCCGCGTCAAAAGCGTACATGGCGTCGACCAGATAATTCTTAGCGACGGTCATCTCTTCGACAGAAGCAGTAGCATTTGCAAATGTTTCCGTGATCTTTGTGATCTTATCGCCATTGATTGCAGTGTTTTGGTTTGCGAGAAGTTTCGTAAACTCCTCATTTCCCATAAAGCCGCTGAACTTATCTTGAAGAACGGTGATGATATTATAGTAAATATCTCTCATGCGTCCTACGTAAGCGGGGATATTCCAAACAACACGATACAATGCGAGCAGGATCGGAAACTGGATGATCAGCTGGAGACATCCGCCGGTAGGGCGTACGCCGTATTTATTGTATACGGCCATGGTCTCTTCGTTACGCTTCATCATCGAAGCCTGATCTTTTTTCCCTTTGTACTTATGGTTGATCGCCTGGATCTCGGGGGAGATGACGGCGTTCATCTTCGTGAATTTCTGCTGTTTGATCGACATCGGGATCATGAGCGCTTTGATCACGATCGTAAAGATAATGATACTCAGACCGATATTAAAGATACCAAACAGACCGGTGAAACTGAAGATAGCCTCCATGATGTGTCCGAGAAGCCGGGCAACCGGGCCGATGATAGCTCCGTCGTATTTTGTCAAAGTTATAAAGTTCATAAAAAATTAGTCCTCTCTTAAGGAACCGGATCATAACCACCTTTTGCAAACGGGTTACAGCGAAGTATTCGTTTAAATGCCATCCATCCGCCTTTTAAGGCTCCGTATTTGGTTATAGCTTCGATGGCGTATTGAGAGCAGGTGGGTGTGTAAATGCAGCGAGAAAAACGTTTCAAAGGAGACAAATATTTCTGATACCAGCGTATCATGCAGATCATAACACGTTTCATCGCTTCTATCCTCCGAAAAACTACACGTTCAGCAGTTCCTGCTTCTTCAGTAAATGCAGGTATGCTTCTTCGATCTCTTTAAATCCCAGGTCCCTTGCTTCGGGTCTTGCGACCACGATGATATCATTGCCCTCTTTCAGTTTATCCCGGTTTAAACGATAACTCTCCCTTATGAGGCGGGTTATGCGGTGTCTGATTATGCTGTTTCCTACTTTTTTGGAAACCGAGATGCCGATGCGGGCCTGTTTTTCAGGGTCGTCAACCTCTTTTTTGTATAGGATCAAATAGCGGTTGGCGTAGGATCTTCGGGCAGAATAGACTGCCTGAAAATCCCGGTAACTTTTAAGTGAAGGTATGTTTCTCATAACTACCTCCTGAGTTCTGTAAGAAAAAGAAAAGGTCACATAAAAGATGCGACCGTTGTTCTTATAATCCTATGAGACTGTCAGGTCTTGTGAATTAAACAGCTATGGATTTTCTGCCCTTAGCTCTTCTTGCGGAAAGAACCTTTCTGCCATTTGCAGTGCTCATTCTGGAACGGAATCCGTGAACTCTCGCATGGGAGATCTTCTTCGGCTGAAATGTCATCTTCATGTGCTATACACCTCCTTGTCGGTAAATTTGCATAGTTAGACACATACCACATTATATTTGAATCACAACCTTTCGTCAAGCAAAAATTGAATATTTTTCTTGATTTTTCGGTGTTTAAACACGTTTTTGGCGGTTTTAAACAGTTATCAACATATCTGTTAACATTGTGTTTATAACTTTTTGGCAATCCACTTTTCATCCACTTAAACTTATCCACAAAATGTTGATAAAATGTTGATAAGTTTGTATCTCTTCCTATTTTTTACTTGCTTTTTCGATGGTTTTGAGTTAGAATATTAGTAGATTCTTTTATAGTGGGGGGTGTATGTACCTTCCGCAAAAAGACACCATTTTGGAGGACCCTATGAATTACGATAAAGCGATCTCTGTCATCAAAGACCGATGGGAAGAGATCAAAGAGGAAACACAGAAGGAATACGAAATCGTAGATGCCCTTTATAACACCTGGATCAAACCTCTGACCCCTGCGTATTTCTTTTCAAAAGACGGCCGCGACACTTTGTTGATCATCTTTCCGGACGGCCAGGATTTCATGATCGATTATATCGAGCATAAATATCATAACTTCATTAAGACTACGATCGAGTCCGTTACCGGCATCGACGTAGAGGTCGAATTTTCAACGATCGCTCATTCCGAGCAGAAGAATGTGAACGGTGCTCCCGTTACCATGTCATCCTTAAACAGCAACTTAAATCCCAAATATACATTTGATACCTTCGTCGTAGGCGCAAATAACAAATTTGCCCATGCGGCTTCTTTAGCTGTGGCCGAATCGCCGGCAGAACGCTATAACCCGCTGTTTATCTACGGAGGCGTGGGTCTCGGAAAGACTCACCTGATGCATTCCATTGCCCATTATATCCTGAAAAACAAACCGGATGCCAGGATCCTGTATATCACGAGTGAACAGTTCACCAACGAGCTGATCGACGCGATCAAAGACAAAAGCAACACGGCAACATCCGAATTTCGAAATAAATATCGGAATATCGATGTGCTACTGATCGATGATATCCAGTTCATCGCCGATAAAGAAAGTACCCAGGAAGAGTTCTTCCATACCTTCAACCATCTGCACACTGCGAAAAAACAGATCGTTATTTCGTCCGATAAACCGCCGAAGGCTCTGACCACTCTGGCCGAACGTCTTCGTTCCCGTTTTGAGATGGGTCTGACCGTTGATATCTCGGCGCCGGATTATGAAACACGTATGGCCATCCTTCGTAAGAAAGAGGAGCTGGAAGGTTTCAGCATCGATAATGAAGTTCTCAAATATATCGCTACAAATATCAAGACCAATATCCGTGAGATCGAAGGCGCTTTAACGAAGATCATCGCTTTTTCGAAGCTAAATAAGACCGAGATATCTCTGGAAGTTGCAGAAGAAGCGCTGCGGGATTTCATTTCCCCGGATGATAAAAAAGAACTCACTCCGGATTATATCTTGAAAGTAGTAGCAGACCACTACGGAATCACGGTCAATGACCTGATCTCGGATAAACGTATCGCTTCCCTTACGACAGCGCGTCAGGTTGCCATGTATCTGTGCCGCTCTCTTACAAACCTCCAACTGAAGAAGATCGGAGCTATTCTGGGAGGACGTGATCATGCAACCGTGATCCATGGTATCACGAAGATAGAAAACGAGCTGGAAACAAATCCCACGCTTGCATCTACCATCGATATATTAAAGAAGAAACTCTCTTTGAACTGATGCGTGTAAAATTCTTACACATTGCTGTTCAAGGTGTGAAAAGGCATTAATGACAAATAAAGTCATGTGGACAAATACCATGTTTTTCACAGGTCAAATTCATGAAATCCACTGAGTTTTCAGATGAATGAAACCCTTGAAAATACTGACTGAAACAACGTTTTCAACCTATCCACAGACCCTACTACTACTACTACTGTATCTAAATAAAAAAAGAGAAAAAGGCGCAGCCTTTGTTTGCTTGTTGAAAGGAGCATCAACTATGAAGATCATATGTTCGAAGGACATTTTATCCAAAGCCGTATCTACTGTATTGAAAGCGATTCCCGGAAGAACGACCATGCCGATCCTGGAATGCATCCTGATCAATGCAGAAGGAAATAAGATCAAACTTACTGCTACCGATACCGAGCTCGGTATTGAGACAACGATCGAAGGGACCATCACCCAGCCGGGCAGGATCGCGATCGAAGCGAAGATCTTCTCCGAGATCATCCGCAGACTTCCGGATAATGAGATCATCATTACCACGGATGAGAATTCCAATATGACCATCGAGTGCGAAAAAGCAGTCTTCAATATCGCAGGTTATGACGGTTATGATTTTCAGGCTCTGCCTTCATTCGAACATAAGAGTTATATCAGCCTGTCGCAGATGACTTTGAAAGATATCATCCGTCAAACCATCTTCTCCATCTCGGAGAATGAAAACAATCGTCTGATGAGCGGTGAGCTGCTGGAGATCAAAAACGGCATTCTTCGTCTGGTATCCCTGGATGGACATCGTATTTCCATTCGCCGCGTTGAACTTAAGGATAACTACGAGGATGCTAAGGTCATTATCCCCGGTAAGACACTCAGTGAGATCGGTAAGATACTGACCGGCGGAGCAGAGGATGAAGTTTTGATCTACTTCGGAACGAATCATGTTCTTTTCTCGTTTGAGGATACGTTGGTCGTTTCCCGTCTGATCGACGGTGAATATTTCAAGATCGATAACATGCTCAACAATGACTATTCGACGAAACTCTCCGTAAATAAGAGAGACTTCCTGAATTGTATTGATCGTTCCACTTTGTTGGTGAAGGAATCCGATAAGAAACCTCTTATCTTCACGGTGGAAGATAATAATCTGCAGCTTTCCATGAGATCTTCCATCGGTTCCCTTTGCGAAGATCTGGAAGTATCCAAAGAGGGCAATGATATCAAGATCGGTTTCAATCCTCGTTTTCTTCTGGATGCGCTGCGTGTCATCGATGATGAAAATGTAGATATCTACATGATGAATCCGAAGGCACCCTGCTTCATCAAAGATAAAGAGGAGTCCTACATTTACCTGATTCTGCCGGTGAATTTCGCCAGCGTATAAGGAGAACCTATGATAACGATCACATTGAGAGAAGAGTTTATCAAACTCGGTCAGGCCTTAAAAGCTGCCAACCTGGTCGGATCCGGTCTGGAAGCAAAGATCATGATCAACCAGGGAAAAGTAAAAGTCAACGGAGCCGTTGAAACACAAAGAGGTAAAAAACTCTACGACGGTGATACGATCACTTTTAATGATGAGCAGATAATGATCAAAAAAGCAGGTTGAAGATGGTAATAAAGTCCATTGAACTATTGAATTACCGAAATTATACACAGGCCGCGGCTGAATTTGATGATCATGTCAACATTTTCTACGGGGATAATGCACAGGGGAAGACAAATCTTCTGGAAGCTATCTATCTGTGTGGTACGACCAAATCCCATCGGGGAACGAAGGACCGGGATATCATCCGGTTCGGAGAGGAAGAAGCGCATATTAAGATGATCGTCGAAAAAGACGGTTATAAGACCCGCATTGACATGCATCTGAAGAAAAATAAGTCCAAAGGCATCGCCGTGGATGGTATATCACTTCGGCGTGCCAGTGAACTCTTCGGTAATGCTTACATGGTCTTCTTTTCACCGGAAGATATGCAGATCATAAAAAATGGTCCGGCAGAAAGAAGACGCTTCATTGATACCGAACTGTGCCAGTTGAAGAAATTATATATTCATTCACTGGTCAGTTATAACAAAGTGCTCTTAAATCGTAACCAGATGTTGAAAGATTACTACACCGGGCGGGGATATGAAGAGTACATAGATATTTCGGATGAGCAGTTGTGCAGATATGGCATAGAACTGATCAAATTCCGCAGGGAGTTTATCGATATGCTGCGACCGCTCATTCAGAAGATCCACAGGGATCTGTCCGGCGGAAAGGAAAACCTGGAGATTCTTTATGAGCCGGATGTGACGGAAGAAGATTTCGCGGAGAAACTGAAGAAAAGAAGAGACCGCGAGATCTATCAGAAGATGACACTCACCGGTCCGCACAGGGATGATATCAACTTTCTGATCAATGATGTGGATGTTCGCAAATACGGTTCCCAGGGACAGCAACGGACGGTGGCGCTTTCTCTGAAACTGGCAGAGATAGAGATCGTAAAACAGGTCACAAAAGAGATCCCCATCCTTTTGTTGGACGATGTTTTAAGCGAGCTCGATGTAAAGCGCCAAAACTATCTTTTAAAAAGCATAAATGAGATCCAGACTTTTATCACCTGTACGGGTTTGGATGAATTTATAAAAAACCGTTTTCACATTGACCGCGTGTTTTATGTGAAGGACGGAAGTGTTTCGGTCTGTGGACCGGAGGTTTTAAAGTAAAGAAACGGAGAACTTATGAGCAACGAATACGAGGCAAATCAAATCCAGATCTTGGAAGGATTGGAAGCGGTAAGAAAACGTCCGGGCATGTATATCGGCAGCACTTCGTCGAAAGGTCTGCATCACCTGGTCTATGAGATCGTTGATAATGCGGTCGATGAAGCATTGGCCGGAGTCTGCGATACGATCGTTGTGGAGATCGGTAAGGGTGAGATCATTACCGTCATCGATAATGGACGAGGCATACCAATCGGTATCCATCCGAAGGCGGGAATTCCGGCGGTCGAAGTAGTATTTACCATTCTGCATGCCGGCGGTAAGTTCGGCGGTGGCGGATATAAGGTCTCCGGAGGTCTGCATGGCGTTGGAGCTTCCGTAGTTAATGCGCTTTCCGAATGGCTGGAGGTACGTATCTACCATGAAGGTAAGGTGTATATGCAGCGCTATGAGCGCGGTAAAACAATCTCCAAACTGGAAGTGATCGGAGATTGCGAACCGGACCGTCATGGTACTACGGTTACTTTTAAGGCGGACCCTGAAGTTTTCGAGACTACGGTTTATGAATATGACATTTTGAAGACCCGTCTTCGCGAGACAGCGTTCCTGACGAAGAATCTTCGTATCGTGCTTCGCGACCTTCGTAAAGAGGGAGAGGAAGGCGAAGAGAATAATGGCATCGTGGAGGATGTTTTCCACTACGAGGGCGGTATCAAAGAGTTCGTTTCCTACCTGAACCGCAGTCAGGTGGCTCTGTATCCCGAGATTCTGTATTTTGAAGGCACCCGGGAAAATGTATACGTCGAAGTCGCAATGCAGCACAATGATGCTTATAACGAAGGCATCTATGCATTTGCCAATAATATCATCACGCCGGAGGGCGGTACACATCTGATCGGCTTTAAAAACGCGCTGACGAAGATGTTTAATGATTATGCCCGCAAAAACAAATTGCTGAAAGAGAGTGAGTCGAACCTGACCGGTGAGGATATCCGTGAAGGTCTGACCGCGATCATCAGTGTTAAGATCGAGGATCCGCAGTTTGAAGGCCAGACGAAGCAGAAACTCGGTAACAGCGAGGCCAGAACTGCAGTTGAAAGTATCGTAAGTGAGCAGCTTACGTATTTCCTGGAGCAGAACCCGAACGTTGCGAAGATCATCTGCGAGAAATCCATTTTGTCGCAGCGTGCACGTATCGCGGCGCGTAAGGCGCGCGACCTGACGAGAAGAAAGACGGCTCTCGACGGCATGGCGCTTCCCGGAAAGTTGGCGGACTGCTCGGATAAAGATCCCAAGAACTGTGAGATCTACATCGTAGAGGGTGATTCCGCGGGCGGTTCCGCAAAGACCGCGAGATCGCGTAATACTCAGGCCATCCTGCCGCTCCGCGGTAAGATCCTGAATGTAGAGAAAGCCAGACTCGACCGCATCTACTCGAATGCCGAGATCAAAGCCATGATCACGGCGTTCGGAACCGGTATCCATGATGATTTCGATATCACGAAACTGCGTTATCACAAGATCATCATCATGACGGATGCCGATGTCGACGGCGCGCATATCAGTACGTTGCTGTTGACATTCATTTACCGGTTCATGCCGGAACTGATCAAACAGGGCTATGTATATCTGGCGAAGCCGCCTCTCTATAAGGTGGAGAGAAACAAAAAGGTTTGGTATGCATACACGGACGATGAATTGAACGCCATCCTGAGCGAGATCGGCCGCGATAACAACAACAAGATCCAGCGTTATAAGGGTCTCGGTGAGATGGACGCGGAGCAGCTGTGGGAGACGACCATGGATCCGGAGCGTCGTATCCTCGAGCGTGTGACCATGGATGATGACATTTTGTCGGAGTTGGATGTGACATTTACCACTCTGATGGGCGACCAGGTAGAGCCGCGTCGCGAGTTCATCGAAAAGAACGCGAAATTCGTGCAGAATCTGGATATCAACTAAGGCATATCCGCATCAGATCTTGCATACAGGCCCGCCGGCCCATGAAACGGAGAATGAATTATGGACGAAACTATTTTTGATAAAGTGCAGGACATAGACCTGAAAAAAACGATGGAGGTCTCCTACATCAACTACGCGATGAGTGTTATCGCGTCGAGAGCATTGCCCGATGTGCGCGACGGTTTGAAGCCGGTACAGAGAAGAGTGCTCTACTCCATGATCGAATTGAACAACGGACCCGACAAACCGCATCGTAAATGTGCGCGTATCGTCGGTGATACAATGGGTAAATATCACCC
>JAFZPG010000058.1 GCA_017550425.1 Lachnospiraceae bacterium
CCCTGTATGAGATCGTCCTCAACATCGAGGCGGAGCACATGGATTTCTTCAAAGATATGGACGATGTCCGCAACTCCTTCCGGGGTTACATGGAAAATGTTCCCGCCGAGGGCGCCGTGGTCATCGACTACGCGATCAAAAATCTCGACGAACTGACGGCCGGCCTGAAGTGCCGCGTCGTTACCTATAATATGAATGACAAAAACGCGGATTACCGCGCGGAAAATATCGCCCTGATCCCGGGCACGCCGTACTACGAGTTCGATGTGTTTAAAAAAGGATGCGCGGAATGCCTGATGCATGTCAAGCTCTCCGTTCCCGGCGTTCATAACGTGGGCAATTGCCTCTCCGCCATCGTCACGGCGTTGCTGATGGGCATCACTCCCGAAGTCATCGTTCCGGCCATCGCCGAGTACACCGGCGCCGGCGCGCGCTTCGAGAAAAAAGGCCCGTTTAACGGCGGCATGCTCTACGACGATTACGCGCACCACCCGCAGGAGATCGAGTGCACTCTGAAGGCTGCGGTGAACTTCCCGCACCGTCAGATCTGGGCGCTCTTCCAGCCCCACACCTACTCCCGCACGAAGCAGTTCTTCAACGAATTCGTGCAGGCGCTGTCCCTGGCCGACCACGTGGTACTTATGAAACTGTACCCCGCGCGAGAGACGGACACCCTGGGCGTCAGCTCCGAACTTTTGTGCGAAGCCCTGCAAAAAAACGGGGTCGATGCGCACTATTGTCCGACATTTGACGATATGAAGAATTTCCTTCTCAAACAGGATATCAACGGCGATTTGTTGATAACCATGAGCGGTAGCGGAAACATCCACGAGTTCGGTGATTACTTATTTTCCGAAAAATAACACACGACCTGTGCTCTCTTTTGTCCACATTTTCCACAACCCGAGGTTCCTCCGACGGTTGCGGGAAATGTGGATTATTTGTTGAATAAAACGGACACGGGACGAACTCCGCCAAACCGCCGAACCACCGATGTATCCGCGTGTTTTATCGGAAATGCCAAACGATTTTTCCACTTTTTCAACACTTTCCACAGGGCAAAACGAACTCAAGAAAACCGGCCGGAAACGGCCCGAAAAGTGCCCCGTTTGCCTTAACAAAGTCTCCGATCTGTGTTAAAATTCACGTAGAGTGTAACCGGTGAGGGGCGTCACCGGAAACATAGAATCAGGGGATTAAGATGTTATGGCACAGATACCGGTAAACAACCGCATGCAGCCGGATACGATCCAGCTGCCGCGCACTTTTATCACAGACTACATGATGACGGCAGATGCTCTCTGCCTCAAGACCTACCTTTACCTTCTGAACGCGCTGACCGTTCCCGGCGGCGCTTCGATCGGACTGAAAGAGATGGAGCAGGCGCTCGGCGTAAGCCGCACCTCGCTTTGTTACGCGCTGCACTATTGGGCAGATAACGGCCTGATCGCTTTGGAGCAGAAAGGTACGCGTCTGTCTTCGATCACGCTGCTTCCCGTCGTGGAACGTCGGGAGAAGATGCTGATCTTCGAGGACGAT
This sequence comes from Lachnospiraceae bacterium, assembly GCA_017550425.1. Classification (GTDB taxonomy): domain Bacteria; phylum Bacillota; class Clostridia; order Lachnospirales; family Lachnospiraceae; genus UBA1201. The sequence goes on from JAFZPG010000058.1 coordinate 1,540, forward strand.
GAGGACGGGCAGATGCAGATGACTCTGAAGGATGTAGAGAAACAGCCGGAGCCTGTGCAGGAACAGCTTGAGATCACCACGGACAGGGACACCCCGGCCGAAGTTTCGGCTTCGTCGGGAACGCCGAAAACTACGGACGAAACGACCGTCTCCGAGCCCGCGCCCGAACGCAAGCCCATGCGCTACGGCCTGGAAGGAGCTTCCGTCGCTTACGTTCCCATGCAGCAGTCGGACATTCTCCTGAAACTGGAAGCTGACCCGCGGTTCAAGATCCTGATGCAGACGCTGCAGGCGCCTTCGCTGATGGATCGCGAGCTGAAGCGACCTCAGGTGGACGTGCTTTTGGAGATCTTCCGCCGCTTCGAGCAGGACGAGGAGGCCATCCTCGCCATCGCGGATTATTGCCAGAAGTATAAGTCCAAAAAGACGCTGAAGCGCGCCGAGCCCGTTCTGAAGTTCGACACCTTCAAAGAAACGGCGGACGAGGTCTATGAGAGCCTGAAGGACGACATTCCGATGCACAAAAACGATGTGCGCAAACTGGTTTCGGATTTTCTGATCCACACCTATGCCCATCGTTTTGAGACGGATCCCCTCTACTCGGAGGAGGACTCCACGTTCACGAAGATCGTCTTTTCGAAACTGGGACTGGATGCGGTGAAACCGACCATCGGCGAGATCAATTCCGTCCACAGCTGGCGCGAGACCTTCGGTTCTTCCTCGGACGAGATCCTGTTGGAGGCGTGTGACCGCACACGCAGTAAGCAGCTGCAGACCATGACCGGCGGAAACTCTCTTTCGGTCCTGCACTACTACAACACGGTCCTCGGAAACTGGAACAAAGCCGGACTGCGTACGCTGGATGAGATCCGGGCAGCGGACGAAGCGCACCGCGCCGAGCAGAAATCGGCCGCTTCATCGCGGCAGACGGCGGCGCGGAAGGATTACAACGACTTCCCGCAGCACGAGTACGACTACAACCAGCATGCGAATGAGGCGATCTACAAGAAGCTGAAAGAGAAGGTGAATGCATGAGTTATCCGAACGAGATCAAAAACGAGATCGACCGACATTATTCCCTTCTCCGGAACGAAAATGTGCGGATCGAGAACGAGCGGCGCGCCCAAGTGTACGAGAACGTAGCAGGATACCAAGAGCTGGCCTCCGAGCAGGCCCGCATTTCGGCGCAGGCCGCGCGCGCGGCCCTGGCAGGGTCGACCCCCAGCGCCGAAACGCAGGCCGGGCTCGCTGGGCAGCTTCAGCGACTGGCACTTCGCAAGAAGGAACTGCTCCGGCTAAACTCCATCCCGGAGGACTACCTGGAGCCGTACTATCATTGCCCGATGTGCAAAGATACCGGTTTCATCAACGGTAAGCCCTGCTCCTGCAGCAAACAGTTGCTCATCTCGTTGCTCTACCGCTACTCGAACCTCACGGCTCTGGACGAGCAGAATTTCGACAAGCTGGATATGAGCCTCTACCCGGAGCATATCAAAAGCGCGAACGGCGGCTGGAGCGTGCGTGATGTCATGGAGCAGATCGTGGACTTCTGCAAAAACTACGCCGAGGATTTCTCGGCGGAGGACGCGAGCAGCCTGCTGATCACGGGCAACACCGGGACCAGCAAGACCTTCCTTTCGAGCTGCATTGCCCGCCGGGTCATGGATCGCGGTTTTTCGGTCCTGTACCTCTCGGCGACGGATGCATTCACTATTCTGCGGCAGGACACTTGGGCATTTAAGGACGACGAAGACGACGAAACCCTCGGAAACGAGCAGGTGAAGATGCTGACGGACTGTGATCTTATGATCATCGACGATCTGGGAACGGAGCCGGAAACGGCGCACACCTCTTCCTATTTCTTCCGTCTGATCAATGATCGCCTGGTGCACAAAAAGAGCACCATCCTGACGTCCAATCATACGCCGGCCCAGCTGCGGCGGACCTACACCGAACGTGTGGTCGACCGCATCACATCCGCGCCGTACACACACCTGTGTACCACAGACGGCATTGATTTTAATGTGCGTCATGCGGTGAACCGCCCTTGACACGGCCGTAGGAAAGTGCTAATATGTTAACGCCGAAGGGTCGGCGCAAAACCTATATCGGGAGGATTATTATGGCATCCGAACTTTTGTCCAGTGCAATTCCCATCGGACCTTTGGGTCTCATTCCGCTCAAGAGCTGCGAAGCCCTAGGCAAGCAGGTCGATGCGCATCTGGCGCGTCAGCGCGTGGAGCGTGAGCATGAACAGGCCCATACCATTTCGTTTGCAGGCTATGAAAAACCTTCATTCATCATCGAAGCCTCCGCACCGCGCTTCGGCACCGGCGAGGCAAAAGGCGTGATCAACGAATCCGTCCGCGGTTATGATATCTACCTGATGGTCGATGTCTGCAACTACAGCCTGACCTATTCTCTCTGCGGACATGTGAACCACATGTCGCCGGATGATCATTTTCAGGATCTGAAGCGCATGATCGCTGCCATCGGCGGTAAGGCTCGCCGTATCTCAGTCATCATGCCTTTCCTGTACGAAAGCCGTCAGGATAAGCGCAGCGGCCGCGAGTCTTTGGACTGTGCCATCGCGCTTCGGGAACTGGTCAATATGGGCGTTTCCAACATCATCACGTTTGATGCCCATGACTCCCGTGTACAGAATGCCATCCCGCTCGTTTCGTTCGAGGATGTGCCCTGTATCTATCAGTTCATTAAAGCACTTTTGAAGACCGAGAAGGATCTCACCATCGATCCCGAGCACCTGATGGTCATCAGCCCGGATGAAGGCGGCACCCGCCGTGCCATCCACTATGCGAACCGTCTGGGGGTCGACATGGGTATGTTCTACAAGCGCCGCGACTACTCGAAAGTCGTGGACGGACGCAACCCCATCGTCGCACACGAGTTCCTCGGGGCGGACGTGGAAGGTCAGGATGTGATCATCGTCGATGACATGATCTCCTCCGGTGACAGCATTCTCGACGTTGCGCGCGAACTGAAGCGTCGTAAGGCGCGCCGTGTCTTCGGTGTTGTGACCTTCGGTCTCTTCACCAACGGACTGGCGAAATTCGACGCAGCTTATGAGCAGGGCGTCATTGACCGCATCTACACCACAAATCTGATCTACCAGACGCCGGAGTTACTCTCCCGTCCGTACTATGTTTCCGTCGACCTAAGCAAATACATCTCGATGCTGATCGATCACCTGAATCACAACGCCAGCATCCACGATCTGCTGAACCCGACCGAACGCATCAACCGGTTGCTCGCTCGTTATCGCGAGAACCCGGAACTGGTTTAATACCGGCAAAACACAAATGAAAGATATCGGGGCGCCTCGCAAAGGCGCCCCGTTTTTACGATATTGTTACGTTTCTGCCGCTAAAGGAGGAACCGTCCCCATTGTCACATTTTTATCTTCCGCAGTCCGTGCATGGCCAGTCCTCCGTAGAGGACGAAGAGCACAGCAACGATCACGAGGTAACCGAGGGATCCGCCCATCAGGATGGACATCTTCGTTACGAAGATCGGCATCGTGAAGAAGGCGACCGCCCCGCAAATGAGGGTGCAGACCAGCGTCGGAAGCTGCCTGCGCATGATGATGAGAACGTTCAGGAGGAGGGAATTGACCGCGTTGATGCCGCCGGCCAGGAAGATCAACCCCATCTCCCTATGGTAGTTCGAGAGATCCATGCCATAGAAGGCGCCCAGGATCGGCAGGCCAATGAGTTCCGCCAGCGCCAGACCGCAGAGCGTCAGCGCCAGGATGATGCCGATGAGGATGCGGATGATTTTCAGCATTCCCTTGCGGTCCTTCTGATTGTAACGATCCGCGATGTCCTTCAGCATGGTCTTCAGGAAGAAGCTCGCGAACAGGTTGATCACGAAGACGCACAGAAACAGTGCAGTGAACTCCATGAGCACGCCCTCGCCGCCGGTCTTCTCCACCTCGAACTTCGCACAGTTATCGAGGTAGACCAGCAGAAATGCGTTCATAAACGCCGGCAGACACACGAGGAGCATCCGGCTCATGTCCTTCGAAAACAGCGCGGGCCGATAGGCCGACAGCGGTTTCTTCAGGCACATCGGATGGATCACGAAAACGACGGTCGCGTACAAAATGTCCGTGATCAGCAGGGAAACGACCGGATCGCGCGTGATCGCAAGCGTTACAACATAGCCCGCGATCGCGAGGAAATTCTGGACCGCAAGGATGCGCCCGGCGATGTAGAACCGGTTCTCCTGCTGGAAGGTTCCCTCGAACAGATCGGAGAAAGCTTCCGTCATCTTAAACACGATCATCAGGATCAGAAGCTGCAGTTTTTCCGTTGTATAACCGCCGACCACGATCCAGACGACCGAGGCGATCGCCATGAGCAGGACCGTCCATAGTCGGAAGGAAAACGCCTTCGTGAAGGAAAACAGGCCCTTATCATCCGACACCTGAAACGTACGCACCGAAAACAGGCCGACCGTGATCAGCAACTGCCCGATATTGATCGTATCCGCCAGGGCGCCGCCGGCGTCCTTATCGATCAGACGCGTGGTGACCATCGGCAGGATGAGCGCGATGCACGCATATAAAAATCCGGAGATCGTGATCCAGATCAAAGTTTTTTTGGTTTTTGAAGGATCCATGGCCACCTCACTAACGCACGATAACGCCGTTGATCACGTTATATCCGGTTCGTGCGACGATGACCTCGATCACCGACGCCAGCGCCATGATATGAAGCAGGCAGATCGTGAGGCAAATGCCGTCGCGAGGATCGGTCTTCACCTCCAGGAAACGATTGCGCGCACATAGTACAGCCAGAGGAAGAATGGGCAGATAGTACCGCCCCTGCACGCCTTCCGCTACAGAACAGCCCGCCGGCGTCCATGCCGCCAGCATGGAAAAGATTGCCATAAAGATCACCCCGACGATCACCAGAATGCTGATCACGCGGTTTTTCTTCTCGATCCGAACTGCGGGTTCCTTCGGCGTTACGGCGACCGTAAGCGCCAGGAGCAGGATGAAAGGCACGATCACCATCAACGGGACTGGGATCTCCAACCAGCCCAGCATTTCCCCGAACATGCGCGTCAGATGCGAGCTTCCGTAAACACGGATCGTGTTGAGCAAAATAAAGACCGTACGGACCGGGTTTTTGATCAGTTCGGCCAATGTATAGCACTCCGCTCCGTCCGCGTATTCAAGTTCGAGGTTCGAGGCCTCAAAATACGGGATCAGACGAGAGATATTGACCAAAAGGAAGATAAGGAACACCACGCCGGCCATCACGGCAGCGCAGGTGATGAAGCTCTTACGGTTTTTGAATTTCGCCTGCGGGATCAGGAAGCACAGGAAGGCCATCAAAACATAGATGAGTTTGATCGGTGCCAGTAGCGACATGGACACGGTCAGGATCACCATATCCTTGCACGTCACATGGTCGGCCTGATAAGCCAGTTGCAGGACTTTCGCCGTGAAGAAAAAGGCCAGCCCCAGAAGCAACGCATCGTAGCTCAGCGAAGCCACCAGATGCAAGGTCATGGGAAGCAGCGCGATCACGCCGAGCGTATTCTTTCCGAACGGGATCCACTTCAAAGCAAACCAAAGCAGCGCCAGATATGCCGCAAAATTGAACAGCCGCGCCAGATAGAACGTCCAGAGACCGCCCAGGTGGATCAGCCGGCCCAGAATGATCGCCATCGTCTGGGGCAGGTATGCCCAGAAAACACCGCTGAGCGCCTCGGCCTGAGGATCCGAAACAAACGTAGTTTGGGATTCACCGGATACAAAAGCCTGGGATCCGGAAAACAGGATCACATAATCCTCCACGCCGGGACGCGTGTAATACTGCATGACCTCAGCGTCCGTCAGGCGCATACGAGGGAACATGCCGTCCGGCTGCTCGACATTTTCCGAAGGGGACAGGACCACATTCGAAAAATAATAGGCCTTAGCGTAATGGTTCGTCTCATCGGGGACGGACAGCGGAGGGAATACAAACATATAAAAAAGGCCCCAAACCAACGCCAACGTGAAGAAACGCTTTGCGGTGGTGTTTTGGTTTTTCGCCGCTGCGTCAGGCACGTCTGCCTTCGCTTTCTTATGAAAAACGCGCCACGCCAAAACGCCGGTCACTCCGATGCCTGCAAGCACGACCAGAATATAAAACGCCTGAACTCTTCGCATATTCGCCAGCGGCCAAACGCTGTTTTTCATACCACACGCCACCATGATCAGCGCAAACAGCGCCGCCAAGCCAAACGCAACACAGTTTTTGTTTTTCAACATATCTTCCTCCGGATCCGTTTTTCGGACTCGTCTTTTGGATTTCGCTTTGATCTGCAGTAATGTTCGCAAATCATGCTTCAATTATAGCAAATAACGGGCAGGCTTACAAGTCATATCCGGTTGAACCTTCTTCGCGAATGTGATATAATACCCGTACCGATGAATATCGGCAGAATTTATTTGGAGGTATTATCAGGATGAAAAAGTTTATTGCAATCGTTTTGACCTTTGCTATGGTATTGTGCATGGCATGCATCGTATCCGCATCTTCTTTTGACGGAACCACCCTTACCGTGGATGATCCCCAGTATGCGAATTTTGTTACCATCAACAACAGCGTATTCGAAGGACATGCCGACAGTGAGACCGTTGTTATCACGCTCACCGTTAAGGATCATTTCTCCTCTGACCCCGGCTACTGCTGGTGTTCCAACGACAGCACGGTTGAAGGTTATGAGTGGTGGAACAATTCCGTTGCAGGAACCCAGTGCCCGTATCCCGGCGATTTCGCTGCTGACGGAGAGACCGTAGAGGTTTCCTACACTGTTGCCGATCTTAAAGCTATGATGATCGCAGGTGACGGCCTCGTTCTCAACTGCTGGAACGGTATCATTCCCACCAACATCGTTCTCGGAAGCGGTGCTGCTCCTACAGGAGACGCTACTCCGGTTGCTGCACTTGCAGTTATGGCTCTCATCTCTTGCGCAGGCATCGTGGTTCTTCGTAAGAAGGAAGCTTAATATCACATTTGAAAAGAATATCTTTTCGATGATCGGGACCTGTACCTTTGGGTGCAGGTCTTTTTCTATGCCTTACGTGCCTCTTTTTTCTGGCGGAAAATGTGCCTCTCACGCTCATTTTATCGTGCACAATATGGCAAAAATATTTATTATTCATTCATTTCTATCTGATTTCCGAAACATGGTTATGTATAGATGGAATTTCTCATGAATTTTCAAAAAAGACCTTGCATTCGCAACCGTTGTGTGTTACAATCGGAGTATGTGATTAGGGCGTCACAAATTTTAAAAAGGGGGAATCTCTCATGAAGAAATTCTTATCACTTTTGTTGGCAGCCATCATGGTTATGGCTATGGCAACCGTAGTATTCGCAGAAGAAAAAGATCTGGGCATGACCGATAACGGCACCATCGATCTGAGTTCTTATTCTGCAGGCACGATCAAAGTTGTTGCTTACCGTTATCAGGAGATCAACGGCAGTGTCGATGCAGGATGGGGCGTTGGCGGCCTCTGCGCTACCGGCGAATGGGAAGTTAAATCGATCGACTTCACAGCTACCCTGCCTTCCAAGCCGGCTCTGAACGAAGAGTTCACATTTACTTGGGATATCGCAGCAGCTAAGGCAACTCTCGGTGATCAGCCGAACGTTAACTTCTACAACGATATGAAGGTTAAGAGTGTTACCATCATTACCGACGCAGCAGTTTCTGCAGGTGATGCTACTCCTGTAACCGCACTCGTTATCATCGCTCTCGCTTCTTGCGCAGCTCTGGTTGTTCTTCGTAAGAGAGAAGCTTAATTCCTACAACTGAATATGTGACGAAACCCCCGGTACCGACTCGTCGGCACCGGGGGTTTTCCTATCGGGCAGGCTTTCGGCCTGCCCGTTTTTATTCAGTTAGATCAACCGAAGTATTTGTTCAGTGTCTTGCGGACGGAACCGGGGCCCTGCAGCATCTCCCACAGATAGCCTTCGATCTTCTCACCCAGACCGATCTTATACAGATCCACGGCAAAGATCGACACATCGCTGTAGAGCGCTCTGCAGACCTCTTTCGGCATCACTGCCGGAGTATCCGACGTCGCGAGTTTTAACGGCGCTACGAGCGTCTGAAGGCGTTCTAAGAGCGGATCCGGGCTCGGGATGAACGCCTGGCAACCGTCGTCCACACCCATCAGGTAACGCGCGTACGCGGCCAATGTCAGCGGAAGCGCCACGAGTTTCCTAAGGCTCTCGGTATCATTCTTCTTATCATAGGCTTTCAAAGTCTCACCGAAGCGGATCGGGATCTTCTGGGATGTATCTGTTGCGATACGCTGCGGCGTGTCCGGCATGAAGGGGTTCGGCAGACGCTGGCCGATGACCGCGTCAATGAAATCCTTCGGGCGGATGATGCCCGGGTCTACAACGACCGGCATGCCCTCTTTGTAGCCCAGCTGCTTCACCAGAGACACGAGTGCCTCATCCTTCATCTCGGCATGGATGCTGGTATAGGAAAGCAGGCAACCGAAGATGGCCAGCGATGTGTGCAGCGGATTCAGGCAGGTACAGACCTTCATCTTCTCGACGCGGTCGACTGTGTCGCGTGTGGTGAACAGCACGCCCACCTTCTCAAACGCGGGTCTGCCCGCGGGAAATGTATCCTCGATGACCAGGTACTGCGTCTCCTCCGCATTTACAAACGGTGCCGTATAGGTCTTTTTTTCGGTGATGATGATGTCGGTATCTTCGAAGCCGTCCTCTTCCAGCATGCGAACGACCTGTGCGTCCGGCCGGGGCGTGATCTTATCGATCATGCTCCAGGGGAAGGAAACCTGCGCGGGATCCTCGACGTAAGCCAGAAACTCCGCAGGCACGCTTCCGGTCTCCACCCAGTGCTTCGCGTACGCCACGATCGCGCTCTTCAGCTTATCGCCGTTATGGGAGCAGTTATCCATGCTCACCATGGCTACGGGCTTCTTACCGGCCTTAAAACGATGGTACAGCAGGTAGGTCAGCAGGCCCATCAGATGCCTCGGCATGGGCAGGTTTCCGCCCTCAGCGGCCGCCAGATCTGCCTCCACCACAGGCAGCAGACTTCCGTCGCCCCGCGTGATCGCATAGCCCTTCTCCGTGATGGTGAAGCTCACCATCTGCAGGGACGGGGCCGCAAAGATCGCAAACAGGCGGTCCATATCCTCAGGCACCGCAGGGTTCGCGGTCAATGACTCCACGACCGAATCGATCACCCGCTTCTCCAGGGAACCGTTGCTCTTTAACGTAACCAGAAGGCTGCGGTTGTCATACGGGGCATACGCCTTACCGATGATATCGTAATCAAAGCCCTCACAGGCCACGATGCCTCTGTCCATCAGGCCTGCATCCAGCATATCCTGCGCAAAAGCCGCAGGAAAGGCGCGGAAGATATTGCCGGCTCCGAAATGCAGCCAGACCGGCGCTTCCTTCGTGCGCTTCGTGACCGCCGCACGGTCAAACGAGGAAAGCTTATATCCCTTACTCTCCCACTCTTCGCGGACCTGAGCCGTAGCCTCATTCAAATCTGAAAGTCTCATGATCTCTCCTTATTTCTCACTCTTTTTGATTGCTTCCCACAATCCGTTCATATAGGCAACGCCCAGCGCGCGGTCGTACAGACCGTAGCCCGGCCGTGCCTGTTCGTCCCAGATCATACGTCCGTGATCCGGGCGTACCACGCCGTCAAACCCCATATCCGAAAGTGCCTTCATGATCTCATACATATCGAAGGATCCGTCCGTCGACAGATGCGAACTCTCATGGAACACGCCCTCATCCTCGAACTTGATGTTCCGCAGATGCGCGAAATGGATGCGCTCAGCGATCTTCGGGTTGCGGATGATCTTCGGCAGGTCGTTCTCGCGGTTGCTGCCCAGGCTGCCCGTACAGAAGGTGAAACCGTTGTATTTGCTGGGGTTCAGGGATGCAATCTCCAGCAGTCTCGCCTCGCTGGTCACGATGCGCGGCAGGCCGAAAACGCTCCACGCCGGATCGTCCGGATGCACGGCCATTTTGATCTGATACTTCTCACAGGTCGGCATGATGCCGTCCAGGAAATATTTGAAATTCTGCATCAAGCGCTCGGCGGTCATGCCCTGATAGCGCTCGAACAGCTCTTTGATCTCGTCCTTACGGTTCGGCTCCCAGCCGGGAAGCACGAAGCCGCCGCTCTCTTTCTCCATGCGTTCGAACATGTCATTCGGGTCAATGCCTGCGATCACGTTCTCATCATAGGCCAATGCATTGGAACCATCCGGAAGCGGCATGGCCAGATCCGTACGCGTCCAGTCGAAGATCGGCATGAAATTATAGCATACGAGGTGAATGTCGTTCTTGCCGACGGCCTCGAGCGACTTGCAATAGTTCTCGATATACATGTCCCGCGTCTTCGGATCGCCGAGTTTGATGTCCTCGTGCACGTTGATGCTCTCAATGCCGGCCAGTTTCAGGCCTGCAGCCTCAACTTCATCCTTCAGCGCCTTGACCTGCTCAAAGGTCCAGGCCACGCCCACCGGAATGTCGTGAAGCGCCGAGATTACGCCGACCACGCCCGGGATCTGCCGGATCTGCTTCAGAGTCACACTGTCATTCTTGCTGCCATACCAGCGAAGTGTCATTTCCATAGTTTGATTTATCCTTTCCTGTGTAATCTATTCGTAGATCTTGCGTCCCTGCTCATCCGGCACGCCGCAGCGGCGGTAGAAGTAGGTATTGATCCGGTCACGCCATTCGATCGCGCTCGCCGCCTGGATCTCAAGTCGCGAAAGCACGCGCGCATAAGCTTCTTTATCTGCGACCTGCCCATCCAGTCTCTTCCACGTGTCGAGGAAGTCCTGCGCCTCTTCGGCCCCCTCAAAATGGGTGTCATAGATGTGCTGGATCAGGGTCTTTCCGTTCTTCAGCCGATAATCGTACGGGATGAAATGGAAGAACAGCAGAAGTTCCTCCGGGCAGGTCTCCACATGCTCATACATCGATGCATTCGGCTCGCGGTACTGCATCGTATATCCCGTGCCCTTCGTCGTGCGGTCCACGCCGATGCCGCGCCAGTTCGCGCGGTGGTACGTGCCCCAACGGTCGAACTCGTAGCCTTCCACGTTCGGTCCGTAGTGGTGGTTCGGGTTCACCATCCAGCCGATGCCCAGCGGGGATGTGTATTTTTCATAGGCTGGCCAGGAGTGCATCAGGATGTCTACGATCGCGTCGATCGCTTCCTTCGTGCTTCCGGCAAATGTCAGTTGCGCCCATTCGCGGGCAATGCTTTCCGGATCCGCCGTCGTGTCGAACGCCAAGCGCCCGAAACCGAACAGGTTCGCCGCTGCAAAATCGTGACCGGTCCAGTTTACGTCATTTCCGGTGTTCGCAACTGCGGCGATGCCGCCGTTTGCATTCTTCAGTGCACGCGTGCTGATGATGTCGGCCACCGTTGCGTCCTCGTGACCCGGCAGATACGTTTTGAAATCCAGGATCTGGCGGAACATCGGCATCAGGTAGCAAACATGCTTCTGCTGGCCGGTGTACTCCTGCGCGATCTGCACCTCTAGCATCTGGTTGGTCTTCGTCAAACCGCCGAACAGCGGATGCACGGGCTCACGCACCTGGAAGTCCATGGGGCCGTTTTTGATCTGCAGGATGACATTGTCCAGGAAACGCCCGTCGAGGGGCATGAAGTTGTCATAGCCGGAACGTGCGCGATCGGTCTTCGTATCGCGCCAATCCTGCTGACAGTTATATACGAAGCAGCGCCAGATGATGCGTCCGCCGTACGGTGCCACCGCACGCGCCAGCATATTCGCGCCGTCCGCGTGGTCGCGGCCGTAGGTGAAGGGACCGGGGCGTCCTTCGCTGTCGGCCTTCACGAGGAAGCCGCCCAGCTTCGGCACCGCCGCATAAACCTCCGCCATCTTCTCTTTCCACCATGCGATCACGCCCGGGTCGAGCGGATCGGAAAGCGTCAGGCCACCCAGTTCCATCGGAGCTGCGAAATTCAAACTCAAATACAGGGAAATGCCGTACTCGGCAAATATCTCGGACAGAGCCCTTACTTTATCGAAGTAGCGGTCCGTGATCAGATAGGTCGCGGCACTGCGCACGTTTACGTTGTTGACCACGACAGCATTGATGCCGACCGACGCCACGAGGCGCGCATACGCACGCGTACGCTCATTCACCAGGACCTGATCATCCGCGAAGAAGAAAGACCGTCCCGAATAACCACGTTCGATCGAGCCGTCCATATTATCCCAGTGGTTCAACATACGGAGCGGGTTCGAAGGGATGCAGGTCATCTTCAACCCGGCCAATGACCGGCCCGTCGCCACCAACTGCAACAGGCGGAACACGCCGTACAGCAGGCCATTTACGTCTGTCGCCGTGATCGCCCCGTTTTTAGCGGTTTGTGTAAAATCAATACAATATGCGTCTGTGCTTCCAAAAGCCGGATCTACGGCCAATACGAGCGTTTCAGAGCCATCCGCGACCTGTCGCGGACTCTCTCCCAGCAGTGCTTTCACTCCACGCTCAAACTCCGAAATCAGCACAGCAAAACAAGGGGACTCTTTCAACCCCTGTTCTAATCTTACCGCATATGAAAGTAAGCTGTCGTACTGTCTCTCTTCGCACTGCTGCCTGCTCAGAGAAAGCCGTCGATACTTCAGCCACGCTTCGGTATACTCCATGAAGACCTCCCGGCAACGCTCCTGCCCTGTTTGGCTCTAAAAGCAGAAACATCACCTACTATTCACTTTGGCTCTATTATACATCGGATTTTTGTGAAATGCTTTTCAATTATTCGCTTGTGTTTCTCAATTATTGCGGTTTTTTTCGCGGAAACTGACGTCCTTTTGCAAGAATAACAATGAATGATACTCAAATCTTGTGTTTCGGTTCTCAAATCCGATGATTGTTTCTCCGATTCTCTCTTTACAAACGGGACGAAATAGTGTAAAATCATGCTTAAGAGACCGAAAAACGACGAAGCATGGATTTCTATGCCTGGGGTGTAGAGTTGTTCATATATTGCTTTTTCGGTCTTCGATTCGTAATTGCCGGAATGGCATTCTCCTTATCACTGCCCTTCGGAAGAGGGTGAACACATACAGGATCCGGGCCGCGTCATCCGGCCGGACCGCTACCGGGAGGTTTACAATGATCGAACATTTAAATGGTATCTTCGAGACCATCAAATACAACAATTCCAACTCGATCCTTCTGTACCGCAACGACATATCGGAGAACTATCCGGTCCACTGGCACACGGGATTTGAGTTCATCATGCCCATCGAAAACGACTACACGGTCATCATTGACCGCGTTGAATATCACCTGAACCCCTTTGACATTATCTGCATCCCGCCGGGTGAACTGCACCAGCTGATCGCCCCGAAGACCGGCGTACGCCTGATCCTGCAGTTCGACTTCGCGATCATCAACAACCTGTGGGATTTCGAGAAGATCATCCGCATCACGAACCGGACCCGACTTCTCACTCCGGAAAATGCTCCCGACATTCACGGACCCCTGAAGCAGATCATGCTGGAGATCGAGGAGGAATATTTCTCCGATCCGCCGTTGCCGCTAAAGGCCGCGTCGATCTACGCGAAGATCCTCGAGATGAATGTCATCATCGGCCGCAAGTTCATCTATTCGAACACCGGGAACCTCCCGGAAGTCCGCGGCCGTAAGCAGATGGAATACATCTATAAGTTCAACATCATCTTCGATTACATCGATAAGAACTTCACCGAGGACATCTCGTTGGAGGATATCGCCCGCGTCGCCGGTTTCAGCAAGTTCCACTTCTCGCGTCTGTTCAAACAGTACACGAACCAGTCGTTCTACGACTACCTGAACCAGCGTAAGGTAAAGGAAGCGGAGCGCCTGCTCCTGGACCCGTCCATGACCATCACGGACGTCGCCATCCAGTCCGGCTTCTCGAGCATCTCCACCTTCAACCGCGTCTTCAAAAGCACGAAAAAATGCACGCCGACCGAGTTCAAAAACATGTATAACCGGCCCGACGGCGAAACCTATACAGTATGACCTACAGGGTGTCACATTATGTGACACCCTGTTTTATTACCCTGGACCCGTGACTCGGAGATCGCCTGGGAATACGATTTCCTCCGATCTGATTCCGCCACAAACTGTACATAATGTGACATCCTTCCGGTTCCCGGCAGAGCGAATCTAAGATAATTGCTGAAAGCGACAAATCCTTAGCCGGGCAGAGGGTATTTCTTGTCATTCTGGGGTGGATAAGCTAAGAAAAACACTGAAATCGCCAAATTCTTAGCCAGGCAGAGGATAATTCATGCATTTTCAAAGTAAAAAGGCTAAGAAATATGCTTTAACAGCATAAATCTTAGCCTAGTTGAGGTTATACCCCCTTTTTTCAATTATCAGTATCAAGACCCTCGATAAACTCTCGCAGTTCTTGATCAATTCGTTCATATTCATAATCGTGGACATAATGTCCGCATTGCAGTTCTACGATCTTCGCGTTGCTCAGGTCTTTTGCATAATCTTTCGTCAGTTCTATCCATTTGGGGATCCCGGTCTGCTTTCCGTCGGATACAAACAGGATCATCGGAACGTCCGGCTTCGGGGCGGCATTGATCTGATCGCAGGCCTCCCGTACGGCAAGACCCTCATTATAGACCGCTACATTGACCGCGCTCCGATCGGCGATCGCGCGGTACAGTCTCTTTTCTTCCTTCGAAAGATTTCCGGGGATCATCTTATCACTGTAACTCAACCGCAACACGCCAAACTCGCGCAAAACATCATAGAGTTTCATCACCTTGAGCCGTCCCTCCAGGTTCATCGCCTCATAATCCTTCGGGACGGCCATATCCAGACCCGCGATCGCTTCCACCTCGTCCGGGTACTTCTGCGCCCACAGGATCGCTTCAATGCCGGCCATGGAATGCGGACAGAGGATATATGGTCCTTCGATCCCAACCTGAGCGAGCGCTTCGCGGTCCTGCCTCAGCATGGTGTCAAAGGATCTTTCGCTGTCAATGATGTCGCTAAAGCCATGGCCGAACCGCTCGATGACCACGATCCGGTAGTCATCCTTCAACAGTTCATCCAGGCTTTTGAAATCCAGGATCGGGGATATGGTCGCATTGCCGGATAAGAACACCAGTGTGTGCGCGCCTTCGCCCTCCGAATAGACACACATCTTGTGTCCGTCCACCTCAACCATCTGACCGAGCGGTTTTTCCAGTAAGGGGGCTTCCCGCTTCAGCAGGGTCCGGTGCCGGATATACAGAACGGCCGGTGTCAAAATGCCCAGCCCTGCGATCCCTCTCCGCATACTAATGCTCATCTTTCACGCCCTTTCTTTCTGCTATTTTCTCATCTGCTCCGAAGATAATGATCCCCGCCAGTTCTACCGTCCGTTTTCTCATATATGCTGCCGTTTGCTCGTCCGGAGCCTCGTGCATGCAGTAGTGGCAATGGTTCTCCATGAGTCCGATCGCGATCCTGAGGTTCAAAAGAGAATTCGGCCGGTTCCGAACCTCCTCAGGCAGCTTTTCATGGAGCCTCTGCAGGGCTTCTTCCGTAAAATCGTGGTAGAATCTCCGGACATCCCGGTCCGTATGCCGAAGCCCTTCCAGTTCCTCATGGAGATCAAAATACTCCTCGTGGATCTTCTCAAATTTGGCCAATGCATTATCCAGGCCGTCTCCGATCAGATCGGTTTCGGAAACGCCGGCCAGTTCGCTGATATGTGCGAAACCGTATTCCAGCGTAGCCAAAAGCAGCTGCTTCTTATCACTGAAGTAGCGGTACGCCGTACCGACCGACACCTCCGCGGCTTTGGCGATCTCATCCACGGTGATGTTATAGTACCCACGCCCCGCATAAAGCCGGATCGCAGTCTCCAAAATCTTCTCTCTCGTTTTTACTGCACGGTTTTGGACGATCTCTCCGCCCGTGATCCTCTGCTTTTCCATCTGCTCTCCTTTTTCTCTTTCAAAACAAACGGTCGAAACATATCGGCGCCCAAGATCCTCACCTTTGACCTGCCGGCAGCTTCTTCGATCCACCGGATCTCATTTTCCGTAAGTTTCACTCTGGAAGCCTGCGCCAGGTCCGCAACCTGCTCGGGTTTCCGACACCCTACCATGGGCACAACGCCCTTCGAAACGCAGTAGGCGATCGCCACCTGCGGAACTTTGATCTCATGCCGCTTTGCCACTTTGATCATTATTCTATATAAGTCCGTAAGCTTCCTCACCTTCCTGTTAAAGGCAAACTTCAGTAGCGACCGGTTCATGGTACGTGGGTCCACTAGCAGGCCTTCTTCCAGCACCGCCCAGCCCCAAAACAGGATCCCGTTCTCATGGCACCAGGTCAGCAGACCGCTCTGCTCCCAATCCCTACAAAGAATGCTGTAATGGTTCTGTACACCATAGAGGGGAATGCCGTGCGCATCCAGGACCGCTTTCGCTCTTTTGCACTCATCCAGGGTAAAATTCGAAACCCCGATCTGCTTTATTTTCCCCTCTTTGTATAACTCGATGATCTCCAGAAGATGATCCTCTATATCCGTCGGAAGATGCAACCAGTAAACATCCACATGATCACGCTTGAAATCATCCAGATCCTTCATGAGCGACTTTCTGACGCACCCTTTTTTATAATGTGTGAACGGGGTGTATTTCGCGGAGAGGAGGATGCCCTCCGTTCCAAACTCCCCGATCATCTTTTGAGCCTTTCCGAAGCCGTAGTCCCTAGCAAGATCATAGAGGGGAATGTCACGATTTGCAGCCTCAGCCATCGCCTCCCGGATCCGATCGTCCGATACATAGTTTCCTCTGATCGCCATCCCGTAAAGCTTTCCGCCCCAGGAATTGGTTCCGATCACAGCGGAAGGTTTTAAAATATCCATAAGCGCCTCCTATTAAGTGAGGTTTTTCTCACTTTTAGTTTATTATAGACGCACCCGGACCCTTTGTCAACCGGAATCTGAACGAATAATCGAATCTCCACAAAAAAGCCCCGGTTCGAAAACCGGGGCTTTTGGTATATTACAGTTATGTATTATGACAGTTCTACGCTCTCTCCGTTGTAACTCAGTTTGAAGCATGCGGGCTTCGCTCCGGTGAGCTTCGCGCTACGGGCGTCGGGCTGACTGTCGCCGACGTAGAGTTCGTACGCGCCTTTGTTGAGCACGAGTTTGCCATCTTTGTTGTACAGGGCAAATGCTTCGGCCGGCACCTGGAGGGTGACGGTCTTGCGCTCGCCGGCAGCCACGGGCACTTTCTTGATGCCCTTTAACTGGCAGTTCGGCGTGCTCTCGTCGCCGTTCAGGTACTTCACGTACGCCTGCAGGGTGTAGTTCGTGTCGTAGTTTCCGATATTCTCGATTCCAGCGCTCACCTCGATTGGAGTATCGGCCGAGATCTCAGTCGAAGAAACCGTCGCCGAACACTTCAACGTAGTGTAGGACAGGCCGTAACCGAACGGATACAGCGCCTCGTTCTTCATGTAACGGTAGGTGCGTCCCTTCATGTTGTAATCGGTAAATGCGGGCAATTCCTCCGTCGTGCGGTAGAACGTGATGGGCAGTTTACCTTCCGGGCAGGCCTCGCCGAAGAGGATCTTCGCGATGGCTTTGCCTCCCTGTGCGCCGGGATACCAGCCCTGCAGGATGGCGCCGATGTTTTCATCTGCATAGTTCACCGCGAGCGCGCTTCCGGACAGGAGCACGAGTACGACCGGCTTGCCGGACTCTACCATGATCTTCAGGACATCCTCCTGGATGCCGGGCAGGTTGAGGTTCGGTTTATCACCGCTGGCAAACTGATTGCCCTGATCGCCCTCCTCGCCCTCGAGGCCGGCATCGAGGCCCATGCACGCGATGATCACGTCGCTCTCCTCACACACTGCCTTCACTTCCGCCATACGGTCGGGACCGGCCGCGAGGTTCTGCACCTTATCCAGGCAGAGATGGCAGCCCTCGGAATAGCGAACGCGGACGTCGTCGCCCACGTAGTCCTGGATGCCCTCCAGGATGGTGATATAGCGGGATGCGGTGCCCTCATAGTTGCCGACTAAAGCCTTACGGTTATTGGCATTCGGACCGATGACACCGATGGTTCGGATCTTATCTTTCTTCAGCGGTAACAGGCCGTTTTCGTTTTTAAGAAGCACAACGCTCTTCTCCGCCGCCTTCAGGTTGAGCTCGCGGTTGGCGATGGTGTCGACCTGATCATAGCCGATGGATGCATAGGGCACCTGATCCTCCGGATCGAACAGGCCCAGTTTCATACGTGTGGTGAGCAGGCGGGTAACGGCCGTACTTAAGGTCTCCTCGGAAACCAGGCCCTCTTTCACCGCCTCCAGCAGGTTCACATAAATGTGACCGCAGTTCAGGTCACAGCCCCGGTTCATCGCCAGCGCAACGGACTCAACTGCATTGTCCGTGACCTTATGGTTCTCGTGGAAGTCACGAATGGCCCAACAGTCACTCGTCACGTGGCCTTTGAAATCCCACTCGCCGCGCAGGATGTCGACCAGCAGGCGCTTGCTTCCGCAGCAAGGCTCCCCGTTGGTGCGGTTATACGCCCCCATGACGATCTCGACATCGGCCTCCTGAACCAACGTCTTAAACGCGGGCAGGTAGGTCTCGCGCAGATCCTGCTCGCTGACCTCGGCGTTGAAACTGTGGCGGATATCCTCCGGGCCGGAATGCACTGCGAAATGCTTTGCGCAGGCCGCCGCCTTCAGGTATTTATCGTCCCGTCCCTGAATGCCATGGACGAAACCGGTTCCGAGGCGTGAGGACAGATACGGGTCCTCACCCAGGGTCTCGTGGCCGCGGCCCCAGCGGGGATCGCGAAAAATGTTTACGTTCGGCGACCAGAAGGTCAGCCCTTTATAGATATCACGATCGCCGTGCTCGCTCTGCATCTTGTATTTGCCGCGGCCCTCGGTCGAGATCGTGTCTGCGATCTGCTCCAAAAATTCTTCATCGAAAGTCGCTGCCAGACCGATGGCCTGCGGGAATACCGTAGCTACACCGGCCCTTGCAACCCCATGCAATGCTTCATTCCAGTAATTATACGCCGGAATGCCCAAGCGGTCGATCGCCGCTGCCCAGTGCAGGGTCTGGAAGACTTTCTCTTCCAACGACATTTGCGCTACCAGCTCTCGTGCCCTGTTCTCAAATGCTTCCCGTGTTTTTTCGTTGATCATTGCGAAACCTCCCGATATAATCTATAGTTTCGGCCGAAACCGGCCGGAATGATCCTGATCGATCTATACTCATTATGATATATCATTTCCCGTTTTTAAAACAAGAGGCCTTCTCTTGTGTAAAAGAAGGCCTCCGTTTTTAATGCTTTACAGCATTATGATTTCCTGTTTTCACAGGTTGTTAGACTTTAAGACTTAAATTACTGAGCCTTAAGAGCGTCAAGAGCTGTGTTCTGGTCGTTGATAACGGTGTTCCAAGCGTCCATCTTAGCTTCAACGCCTTCAGCAGGAGTAATAGCGCCACCAGCGATATCCCAGATAAATCCGGAACCAAGCTGCTCGCCAAGGCCTGCTACGAAGCTATCCATACGGTTCTTGATGTTCTTGCCTCTCTTCATCATGTAGAGGGTCTCATCAACGGCTCTGCTATCCTTGTATGCGCCATAGTATGCTTCTTTCCAAGCATCACCATCTTCATAACCCGGAGCCGGATCTGTGAACAGGTCGTAAGCGAATGCGATCTCGTTAGCTTCATCATTGCTGTAAGAAGAAGGAATAAACAGAACGTTTTCCTTATCGTAGCAAAGGATCTCCTGTCCATCCGGGCAAGGGAAGCATACGAAGCCCCAATCATCAGCCAGAGAATCAAGCTCAGACTTAGCGTACTCCTCAGTTACACGCATAGCAGCCTCACCATTTGCGAAGCAAGCCTTGAAGTAATCCCAAGAGGAATCTGCAGGCTGCGGCTCAGCGTACTTCTGCCACATATCGTTTGCCCATGTAAGAGCATCCAGGAACTTCTGGCTGCCCATCTCGTTTACAAAGTGTCCGTCCTTATCCTTAGATACGAACTGAGCACCTGAAGAGTAGATAGCGATTGCGAAATAGTCAGAGTTGAAGTTAACCATACCCCAAGTATCGTTTACACCATCGTTGTCCTTATCCTTTGTACAAGCCTTCAGAACTTCTTCGAATTTGGTCCATGTCCACTTTCCTTCCTTCTGAAGATCATACAGTTCGTCAGCGCCGTAGCCAGCTTCCTGAATGAGTCTCTTGTTGAAGAAGATACCGCCACGAGGCTCGTGGTCTACAGCCATACCATAGATATGACCTGCAAATGTAACTGCCTCAAGAACACCCTGGTTCCACTTCTCTTCGGAGAAATTAAGGTTGCTCAGAGTATCGAGCGGTGCGAACATCTTGTTGTTCATAAGACCTGCAACCCAACCTGCATCAAGAACGCAGATCTGGCCGATAGGATCACCGGCTGTGATGGAAGAAGAAAGCTGCGAGGTGTAGCTCTCACCCCAACCACCGATGTTATCGGTATGGATCTTGAAGTTGAAGGTGCTCATGATGTCATCACGGTAAGCGTAAAGATCTTCCTCGTACTGGTTCTTAGCGGGTGCGGGTTCGCCTTCCCACCAGTTAACGATTCTTACGTCACGGCCATTAAGGTTAACGCCTCTTTCTACAGCGAGCTCGTACTTAGTCTTAGCCTTCGCTTCCGTTGTGGTAGGTACCTCAGCCTGAGTCGGTGCCTTAGTAGGATCGTTGCCGCTGTCCTTTGTTGTAGCAGGTGCCTGAGTAGCCTTTGTAGCATCTGCTGCTGTGGTTGCATCGTCCTTCTTCTTGTCACATCCTGCAAGTGCAGTCAGTGCCATAGCAGATGAAAGAGCGAGTGCTGTTGCTTTTTGAAACTTTCTCATAGTTTACCTCCTATTATTTATTGCTTAACCCCTAATGGGATGTTGCACGAAATAAAGTGTGTCTTGCGCATTACATCTTGATACCGGTCTGGCTCAAGCTTTCTACAAAGCCCTTCTGAGCGAAAACGTACAGAATAAGCAGAGGCGCAATGGTCATCAACATACCGGTAGCAGTCATCATCTGGCCATAAGCAGTCGTAGCCGGTGTGTTGGTACGAACATCCATCAATTTCTCCGGAATGCTTTGCAGGTTATCGGTAAGAAGAGTGATCTTACGGAAGAACAACGAACCGTAGAAGTTATCGGTCCACTGCCATACCAGGGAGAACAGGAAAACGGATGTAAGCATCGGTCTGGCATCGGGAAGCATGATCTGAACGAATGTACGGATCTTACCGCAACCATCCACATATGCCGCCTCTTCCAGTTCCTTCGGAACTCCACGGAAGTACTGACGAAGCATAAAGATGTAGAGGCCGCTTCGAAGAGCCATACCGGTTGCCGCAAGCATGAAGTAAGCGGCGCCGTTACCGATCAGGCTGACCTGAGTGATGCCCTTGCCGGTGATCAGTTTGTAAATGCCGAAGAAATCAACGAAATCAAAGAACTGGAAATGCAGATACAATGAACTCATGATGGTCTGCGGCGGAACGATGATGGTAAGCATAACGCAAGCAAAAAGCACGTTTTTCAAAGGGAACTTATATCTTGCAAAACCATAACCGATCATCGTACAAGAGATGATCTGCAGCACCGAAGAGAGTAATGAAACCCAGAAAGTATTAAACAATGCGGTTTTATACTGGATCAGCTCTGCGACCTTCGTGTAGTTCCCGGTCGTAAAATGACGAGGAACGGAAATGATGGTCGAGTCATACAGATCCCTCTCTTCCATGAAACTTACAGAGAGTTTGTTAAGAAGTGGCTGAACGATCAGGAAGCAAAGTCCGAATAACAGCACAGCTCGGAATATGCTGATGGACCATTTACGGATGCTCTTACGGAGAAGATAACCATGGGATAAACGGTTTCTCTCCCAGTAAGACATCTTTCCTCCCAATTTGATCTCTTTTTCTTTACTCATAATAGTATACCCACTTAGAAATGATAAATGTTACTAATGCAACGATGACTCCGATGATTGCGAAATACATCCAAGCCATGGCAGATGTCTGACCGTAATCCATCTTCTGGACCATCGTGCTTCTAACCTGACTCATAACAGCATTATCCGAGCGCGTACAGAAGTCAATGATAGAATAAACAACATTTACAATGATCAATGAGCTTGTCATCGGGAAGGTGATCTTCCAAAAGCTCTCCCATCCAGTACAACCTTCCATCTTGGAAGCCTCGTACATGCTGACGGGAATGGTTTGCAGACCGGACAGGAAGATGATGATCTGAATACCGGATGCGATCGCGATATCATAAACACTGTTTACGAGATCGAAGATGGTCTGCATCAAGTCACTGATACGTCCGTTTCCGGAAGCCAGGACATCCTCCAAAACACCGGTGATGCTAGATGCTGCATTATTGGACTCTTGAATGAGCTCCCTAATGCCGTTCAAAAGGGAGTTATCTGTATCCAGTCGAACCAAAATACCGGAAGAAAGGATAACCGGCAGGAAGAATACGGCTCGTACTAAAGCACGTCCCTTAAACTCCTGATTTAACAGGAAAGCTACAAAGTAACTGAAGATCAATACTGCGATGATCTGCAAACCCATGTTTCCCAGTGACTCAACAAGCTGACGCTTGTAGTACGGGTCGCTGTTCCAAATGTAGTCGTAGTTCTTTAAGCCGATCAGTTCTTTAACATAACTATGATTTTCAATATCGATCGTTACGTTACTGAAGGACATGAAGGCCGACTCAAAGAGCGGCACGAACATGAATGCAAAAAAGCCGATGGTAAAAGGAGCTGTCCAAAGAAGGCCCGCGATCGCGTTTCTTTTCGCCATGGAACTTTTGCGCCGTTTTGTTGTTGGCGCACTCACAGGCTGTGAAGCCTCAGGCATTAAAGTATTATCTGCCATCTTTAGTTACCTCCTTTCTTAACTGTGAAACCGTTTGCAGGGATCGTAATGCCGTCAACCGTCTCGGAATAGGAATTGTAGTTTACATAAACACGTGTTCCGTCTTCGTACTCAACATAGTTAACACCAGCTACGACATTCTGGTGATCCACGATATACTGATCATATGTGGATGCAAGATCGTTCTGGAATCTGCGGTACAGATCACCTGCTTCCTTCTTCCACTTGCTGTAATCCGCGCCGTAGTATTTGGTGTAATCGGTCTCCTGAAGTGTACGGGTCGACTCATCCATAAATACGAAGTAGAGTCCGCAACCATTTTCAATGGAAGCAAGAAGATTGTAACTATAATCCGAAGCAAGGTTGACTGCCTTACCCATGAGTTGCTTAGATCCGTGGAATACCATTCCGTAGAAAGGTATCGTCTGATCCAGGATATTCTGGTTCTCAGACTGCACCGGAATGTTCACAAGAACATCGGCATAAATAGAAGGAAGGAGATTGCCGCCGTCTACGAGGACTTTGGCACCGTTATCTACCAACGATTTGATCTTCTCGCTCTGCATGTTCAGAGAAGCCTCTCTGGAAACCGGATGCTTCTTGTTATAATCAGCTCCGAGGACATTTCCGATGGAGCCGAACGAATAGTTATCGGTTCCGAGGGAACTTGCATAATCGGCAAGCGTACCGATCATCTTCTCGGTTACGGAAGGTCTGGCGAGCCAGTAATAATCTTTATCTTTATCCTGACCGAACCATACCGGCGAGAATTCATAGAGTTTAACAAACTCGCGGTTAACCAGTTTAGCGGAATCGCTGTTCTTGCTGTATCCGTCAAACAACTTGTTGGCATATACATACTGTACTTCGCCGTCCAAGTAGAGGTTGTAGTTCTTTTCCTGTGCCGTGGAAATGACTTTCTTCAAACTGCTCTTTCCGCCGAGAGCGCCGATCAGACGTATCTCGGTAGCTGCCGCATTCTGGATGCCGCCGTTAAACCAGCCTTGGTAACGAACGTTCAGATTGTTCCACTTATTGAGAGCCATATCCTCGATCAACTCGGCGGCTTCTTTATAAGTAGTAAGAGCTACAGGTGTTTTGGTAGGAATACCGGCGATCTGCTTCAGGACTTCGATGGAACCGAGGATGTCGATCGTCATCGGAACCTCTGCAGTCGTCTGCTTCTTCATGTAGTCCGGGTATTTCTCCTGAAGGTATTCGCGGTAGGCATCTGCCATTTTTACATAGCCATCTTCCTTACAGAAGATATAACGCTGACTGATGACCTCGTCCGGAAGGCTCTCTTCATACATGTACATAGCGCCATTGGACTTACCCTGAACGTCGAGCTTTTCACTGTGTGTGATCTGATAGTTTGCACACACATAGTTTCTTGTATTGGTGAGGCCACGATTGATATCGGCTTCGACCGAAGCGTAAGATGCACCGTTCTCCAGTACACAAATAAATGAATTACCGTTGTTACTGATACCGAATACAGGCAGAACGCACTTATTATCGTTTACGATATATGTACGTGTCTGAGCAACGTCCCAACCATACATATTCGAGTAGAAATTATTCTGCTGAGACTTACCGTTGTTAAAATTGATCAAAGCGCCGGAGCCTGCAGGAACGAGCATGTAGCCTTCATCCTTCGAAGAACCGCAACCGAAATAAGGAAGGATCTTCAAACGGGTCATCGGGAAATCCAGCGGAGAGATCAGTCCCTTCATGGGAACTTCAACGAGAAGTGTGTCTCCGTCAAGAGTATATTTGATCGTCGCGTTAAAGAGAGGCTTATCGCCACTGTCTACGGAGATACCATACTCTTCTGCCTGAGCTTTATACATTTCCTCAGTGAAGCCGAGTTCTTCAAATTTTTCTTGAAGATTTTTAAGCTGATAATCCGGCTGACCTTCACGAAGAATATATAGTTTTTCTTCAGCAAGTTTCGGATACTTCTGAAGCAGTTCGTCTTTGTTATCATCCTTCTGAAGCTTATTGATATCATACAGTCGATACAAATTCGTTACTGCACGCTGCTCTTTTTTTGTAGGGATCTGGTCCAAATAGACCTTCATCTCTTCTTCATTCGCTACCAGAGGAACAATATATTGTTTTTTGAGAACACCGATCGTGTAATTAACTGTGATGCTATTATTGTCAGCGTCTTCGACAACCTCATAGTATTTATTTTCGACCGAGTTCAATTGAGTATTGTATGTCTTGGTATCACCGGCGATGGAGCTATACTCCATAACCAGCATAGAAGCCATTGTTTTCTTGAAATCAGCTGTGGCTACTGTATCGCTTCCCGGATCGGTAGCACAAGAATGCCATGTTTGGCCTGTGCTCTTCACCAGTATGTCAAACGCAGTTGTGGCCGGATCGAATGTCATTTCAAGATATTCGTTGGAGATAACGATCGGCTTCTCGGTTTCGCCTTCGGCGGGGCCTTCGTGCTCATAAATGACACGATCCACTTCCTGTGCGCTCTTTTCACAAGCCGCCACTCCAAACATCATCGTCGCGGAAAGTAAAAGCATGCCCGCTCTCTTGATGATTTTTCTCATTGGATCAAGTCCTCCTTTCTCACAATCTACGTTTTAATAGAACCGGAACTGAATTTCCTTATACAAGGAAACAAAGTATGCGATACCATCACTGATCAGGCTGAAGAAGACAACCAGGATAAATACGATAACGGCCATACCGACCAGAGTCAGGATGCTTGAAAATACCGTCTTCGTAAGAGAGTAATCGTGGATCATCATCATGGCTGCCAGCACCAGTGCCACAAACCATATCATGCTCAGTGTATCAAAGAATGTGTAGAAAGAGATCTCTTCGATCGTAAGGAAGTTACTGAGGATCATGTTCGGATAACCGATGATGATCATGGGAGTAAGTGCATAAGCAGTTCCCATATAAACTTCCTTCAGTCGTCCCTTACCATCCATGAGTGTTGTGAAACTCCAGTTAGCAACACACCACAGCAGGATCGGCGCGATGACCGAGGCAACCTCGACCCACATATTGATACGACTTAAGTTGATGTTTCTTACCAAAAAGCTGGTAAACTGCAGTCGAAGCATATTCAAAAGCAGATACGCAGCAACCAGGAAATTCGCTGCTCCGACGGAGCCTCTTTTTTCATGAGTCAGATCCCAGAAACCATCAAAAGGATGTACGATAACGTATAATGCATATTTGAGTGTTTTTCCGAAGTGGTTCAGCCATTCTTTGCTGATCAACGACGAAAACTTGATTTTCTTTAATCGCATTCTCTAACCTCCTTTTGAATTTTCCGGATCTTCTTAATGAGCCATATACCTACCAGCACGACCAGAAGCGCCTTGATGAAATCACCGATATGGTCTTCAACCTGCTCCTTACGATACTGCTCAAATGCCTTGGAGTAATTTCTGCGGTCACGTTTTGCCTTGAAATATTCCATAGCTTCCGAGTATTTCTCCTGACGGAGAAGTGCACGGCCGACGCCGATATATGCCAGGTCGTAGTTACCATTCAAACGAAGAACATCGTTCCAATACTCTGCAGACTTATCATAATCCGCATTCTGATATTCACGAAGAGCCTCGTTGATCAGTTTACCGAACTCTGTGATCTCGAACACCGTGATAACGGCCGACTTTTCATCAAGTACCATCAAAGACTCGCCCATTCGGTCGATCGCAACCGGCTTTCTGAAGTAACCGAGACGGTTACCGATACCGCCGAATGCATAGAGCAGATTGCCCTGGAAATCGTATGCAAAGATACGTCCACGTGTCTGGTCGATACAGCAGTAGGAGTTGTTCTCGAAAGTAACAACATCATAAAATCTGGAAGGTCCGTTCAGGTCGGCTGCGTTATTCCACTTAAGATCGCCGACGGGCGGATCGTTACCGTTACGAACCAGGATATCAGATCCTGTGCTGTTCAGGCGGCGAACGGATTTTGCGGTCATGAAGTCATTATCATCAAATGTGGACAATGTTACATACATGAAGCCTTCACTGTCGATCGCAACATTGTTATACTCGGTAGGAACGAATTTATCCAACTTAGCGATCTGCTCTTCCGACATGAACATACGCCAAATGTAATCGATCATGTTGAAGGTAACAGGGCTCGCTCCGACGTACTGGGTAAATTCGCCTGCAACGTCGAACTCGAGAAGTCCCTTGTTGATCTTCTCTGACTGAACATAGATACGTCCTGCAGTGTCCATGATCAATTTCTGCGGCTGCATGAGTCTGGGATCTTTCGGGTCGTTAAACGGTGTAACGTCCGGTGTAAGCATTCTCTTGATAAGATTACAATCCTTATCAACATGCAAGACGCGGTTATTGCCGTAATCGGCAATGATCATCTCTTCTTTTTCAGTTACATAAATGTCGTACGGTTTGCTCAACTCCGCCGGTTCGTCCTCTTTAAGGCCTTGGATCTCAGTGATCACACGAACGGCTTTGTATTCTTTGCCGTCGAATTTGATCTCAACGATACGGTTGTTACCGGTATCGCAAACATAGATCTTGTTGCCGCGGACGAACTGTCCCTGGGGCTCGACAAAATTTCCGATCTGCAGTTCCTCGGTCGAGATCGAAGCGCCGCTGATCTGACGGGTCGCACGATACGCATCCGGAGAACTTTGGAAATCGCCCCAGATATCGTATGTGTAACTGTATGCAGTGTTAGCATCATCCGCATACACGTTCTCGGAAGGAATGGAGAGGATACCGGTCAATGCAACCGCAGCGGCCACGAGAATAGAGCCTAATTTTTTGATTTTTCTCATTCTCAGCACCCCCTTAATCCTTAATACCGGAACTAGCCATCGTTTCGATGATGTTACTCTGTGTCAAAATAAATGCAAGGATCGGAACGATCATCATGATAACGGTTGCTGCATTACCTGCACCCTGACGGGCAACACCGCCGGCCGTGATCTGGCCCAGTGCTGCAGGAAGGCCTTTGAGTTCCTCGGCGTAGATGAAAGCACCACCGCCGTTGTTCCACAGTGCCTGAATGGAGAAGATCATCGCGGTCAGCCATGCCGGACGAATGATCGGCATGACGATCTTCCAGTAGATACGTCCCTCTTTCGCACCGTCGATCTTAGCTGCCTCGATCAGCGTATCCGGAATGGTATCCATGAACTGCTTAATAAGGAAGAAACCGATCGGTGAACCCCATGCCGGGATAATGATCGCGAGGTAAGTATCAATGAAATGAAGCTTACTCAGAATGATGAAGTTCGGGATAGCAGTTACGTATGTCGAGAACATGAGGGTCGTAACAACCAGCGAGAACAGAAATCTGCTTCCGGGGAAGCGGTATTTGGACAATGCGTAAGCACCCATGGATGCAAACAGGATATGTCCGACCGTACCAAGCAGTGTCATGAACACTGTATTGAAAATGTATCTGGTAAAAGGTACCCAGGACTGTCCCATCAAGAGGAACAGATCCGAGAAGTTATCCGTCGTAGGGTTCTGTACGAACAGCTTCGGCGGATACATGAAGATCTCGTTAAGAGGCTTCAATGAGTTGTTGATCGCGTAGATCAACGGGAAAACGAAGAATGCACCGAAAAGGATCAGGACGAAATATACAAATATATCGCCGGCGATGGAACGGTTGGGCTTACGGCCTTCACGAATACGACCTTTTCTGACTTTTGTTTTAGTAGTAGCCACGATTCACGTTCCTCCTTCCTACTGACCGACTCTGCGGAGCAGAGACTGTACAGCTTTATTACATAAGAACATCGACAGGAACAGGATCGTCGCGATCGCGGATGCATAACCCATTTCAAAACGAAGTGTACCATAGTCGACCAGATGGTTGACTGCCGTATGAACGGCGTAATCGGTAGAAGGCATACCACAGAGCTGCTGGGTAACATCGCCGACACCGAAGGACTGGGTAATGGCCATAACGGCACCGAACATCAACATACCTTTCATGTTCGGAAGAGTGATGTACCACAGCTCCTGCCAACGGTTTTTGATACCGTCTACATAGCCCGCTTCATACTGAGCTGCATCAACGGTGTTAAGACCTGCAACGAATGAAAGGAAGCCGGCACCCAGGGACATCCAAAGTACTACGATGATGACTACAGGCATCATGTAGCGTGTATCGGTAAGCCACAGGATCGGTGCGTTCATAATACCGGTCTCAACCAGTATGGAGTTTAAGTAACCCTTACTATCACCACTGAAGATGAGGGACCAGATAATGAAGGCCTGGCCTGCAATAGAAGGTGCGTAGAATACCAAAACGGCTATCGCACGTACGTATCTGGGAAGCTCGTGGATGAACCATGCAAACATGAAGGATGCGAGGTATCCGATAGGTCCCGTGATAACTGCAAGCAGGAATGTATTCTTAACCGCAGTCAGGAAGATATCGTCTGCAAGCAGAAGGTTGATGTAGTTGGTCAATCCGTGGAATCTCGGAGCTTCAAATACGTTGTAGTAGGTGAAGCTCAGGACCAGGGATACAACGACCGGAGCTACGGTAAACAGTGTGAATACCAGGAAATAAGGAAGCAGGAAGAGATACAAAGTACTGTGTCTCTTGGCATCTTTCAATGTCCATTTCAGCTGGTTTAATTTCTTTCTTTTATAGCCGGCGAAACTCATTTATTTATCTTCCTCCTTTCCTGTGCTAAGTCCGAATTCTTTACGTTTCTTAGCGATCTCATCATTGATATCGCGAGTATAGTCAAGCAATGTCTCACGAGCGTCATCGTTTCGGTTTACAACAGCACGAACGGCGTTGGTGATGTGACGGGATGTGTAATATCCACCGGGTACTTCAGGATTACACTTAACCCATTCCCACTGAGCGCTGAGAACGTCACGGTCCTCACTCTTCCAACCGAGGTTCTTGAATGCATCCTTATTCGCCGTAGCATAACGAGCTGCATCACCCATGACTGCCTCGAGTTCACGTCCGAAACGAGTCTGTACATCGGGGCTCGCCCACCACTTCATGAATGTCCATGCCTTCTCGGGATCTCTTACGCTGGAAAGCATCATGGAGCACTGTCCCCAACATCCTGTGGAGTGATCGATGGTTCCGTCTTCCTGCTTGGTTCCGGGTACCAGTCCGAACTTCCACAATCCGCGGATCTCAGGTGCGAATACGGCCAATGTGTTATACGTGTTGTAGTCCGCCATACCGAGAGGGATCTCACCGGAACGGAAACGGTTCGAGAAGTCGTAGCTTCTCGGTGTTTTATAGTGCGTGAAGAACTTGGTGTACATTTCGAATGCTTCTACCGCCTTCTGCTCATCGAGGAGAACCTTTGTATGATCATCGTCATACAATACGCCGCCCTTCTGATACAACATAGCGAAGAAGGAGGAAAGGTCGGGGTTCATCATACCGCCGATCATACGTTCAACGGACGGGATCGCCACGTTCAGGTTTTTACTCTGGATCGCAGGAAGCATCGCAATGAGCTCATCCCATGTTTCGGGAGCTTGCAATCCGAGTTTTTCCATAACGTCTGTACGATAGAACATTACGTTATAGTACTGTGTCTCCGGAATAGCATAAAGTCCGGGATGGACGGTTCCGTCTTCATCCTTTGTATCATATCTATAAGGAAGAAGTGCACTCTCATAGAAATGCTGCGTTACTTCTTCCAGGTCGGAGAAGTTCGCCAGATTGTATGCCGCACCACGGATCGCGTAGTTAACGGGATCTCCCTGCGCGGTGGTAAGTACGATGTCCGGACCGTTACCTGCTACTACCGCAGGCATCAGGGCCGCGGATGTAACCAGTTTCAGGTTGACATTAATATGATAATTCGGTGTGAATGTATCATCGATCATTGCCTTCAGAACCTGGCTCTGGTCACGACCGGTCAGGATCCATAC
This sequence comes from Lachnospiraceae bacterium, assembly GCA_017550425.1. Lineage (GTDB taxonomy): Bacteria > Bacillota > Clostridia > Lachnospirales > Lachnospiraceae > UBA1201. The sequence goes on from JAFZPG010000058.1 coordinate 32,445, forward strand.
ATTGACCGTATTCTCGTCTTTAGCAGAATAGGTATCGCCAAGTGAGTTGTAATCGATAACGAAAGAAGCTACGAAAGAACGGATCTCATGCATAGCATCTGAGAAGAAGTTCTTGTTGACCTTCGGTACCTCTGCGTCTACTGCCGAAACATAGATCGCATCGATATCGAGCTGCTGTTCGGAAAGGGTCAGGATATCGGTACCGAGTTGAGCAACGCTCTCCTTGAAACCGGCAAGGCCCTTTGTAATACGAGAAGGTCTCTTTGCGAAACGCTCCAATGTGATCGCAAGGTTCTCGGTCGAAGCGACCTGTGTACCCTTTTCGCCGGAGTAGGCTACCAGATCATCTACGATCTTGTAGAGGATCTTGTATTCTTTATCCATAGCCGTCATGACATCCGGGAATTCTCTTTCAATATGGTAGTCACGATATACATCAGGCTCGGTACCGGTAAGTACGATGATCTGACGATATGCGTCATTCATACGGGCTACGCTCTCATCCATTCTCTTCAGAATGTCGCCAAGTTCGCCGAGAGTAACCTCGAGGCGGATCGTGTGTTTGCCCTTCTTAAGAGCGAACTTATACGGATTGCCGTCTGCATCCGCGATCGTCTTCATGACCCAGTCAGAGGAATACGGGAAGGAAACAACGGAAGCTTCCTCGAACGGAACCTCACCGTCGATCATGACCTTACGGTTGGAAACGTAACCACGGTTGTAGTACTGGCGTCCCTTAACGGAGATCTCGTAGTAGCCATCCTCGGGAACTTCGAAATCCCATTCGATCCAGTCGCCTGCCACACGCCACTGGGTGCCACCGATCATGTTGTAGACCGTCTTGGTGATGCTGTAGGGTTCTGTGTTGGCAGAGGCATGGTCATATGTGCGGTACAGAGAAGGAGTAGAACGGAATTCAGCATCTTCGCCCTGAATCGAGGCGATGAAATCCGTCTGTCTATTTGTGTATTCAGATGCCGGGTTCTTTGCGAGGTATTCCTGATAAGTAGGAGTCTTATCAAGAGGGCGAAGTTCGATCTTGCGGATCGCCATCGTCTCGTTTGTCGCCTTCATCTGGATCTTCGTCTCTCCTGCAGGGAAGTAGAACTCATAGGGTTCCTTTTCATATCCCTGGAAGTCATGAAGACTTAAGCTCTCCCAGCGAGGTGCTTCGACCTGGATCGGGCGGATCTCGTTTCCGCGGTTATCGACCTTAACTTCAGCGCCGTCGGTCCAGATACGTGAGAACGTAAAGGCGTCGCATCCGCGGAACGGAAGCTCATATGCCCTCGTTTCAGCATTATAGAAATACAGAGCGCGTTCAGGATCAACGCCGCGGGATTCGTATGTTTCACCGGTCTTGCGGGCGCCGAGCGGGAAATACTCGATATACATCGTGTAGAGTCCCTCCTCGGGTACGTTGACGCTCATCACTACGCTGCCGCCATCTTTGGTAACCAGGGATTTTTCGCCTTCGATCGTTTCGATGAAGGAATCTTTTGCCTCAGAGATGTTCGTCAGATCAACTGTGATGGTCTGGGTCCCCGCCTTCTTATTGGCATATTTTTCCCGGTATTGGGCGTAAGTGTTTGTGTAGCCGACCGCTGACGGGGCCGTAAGATCCTGTCCGGCATACTTCTTCTCGTAATTCGGAATGCTCTTCGGCCAAGCCAAATAGACGATGACTGCAAGAATCACCACGCCGATGATCGCCCATTTGATCAGCTGCTTTTGCTTTCTGTTTCTCATAAATAGCTCCTCTCTGTATAACATTTCAATGGAAAAGCGTACTTCAGACTTTTGTAAACATCACGTGCAAAGAACCCGGCGCGGAAGGCGCCGTCACGTTGGTTCTGCCGGATATCGTCATGCATACAAAAACCCGCCTAATGGCTTTGTGCTAACCGCACAAAAAACAGGCGATACTCTCCACATATTTATGTAACAATATTACAACAAACACGTTTTGTCCGCATTATAATTATTGCGTGCTTCTTCCCAATTATTGCTTTGCTTCTCCTTCTTGAATCCATAGGTTTTTCCTATTTTCCCAAAGAAAATTCCTATTTTCGATCGGATCCTCCCCTATGCCCTGCATTTTCCCGTTCTTGTTGGGCAATATATACAAAAAAAGAAGCGCTGTTTTCGATCTTTTTTGTAATAATCTTATGGATTTAAGGGGGAAATCCACTTCGCTAGTACATAGTATAGCATTCCTTACGGCTAAAATCAAGTGTTTCTATCAAATTTACTGAAATAATCGCCCGCATTTTGTATAAATTGCCGAGAAAAAGCGGCGCAGGGAGGCTCCCTGCGCCGCTTCTGTGTCTATTCTGTGTCCGGAAAACTGGATCTTATGTATTACTGATCCTTACGGGTGCTCATCTCAAGCAGCTTTTCCTTCATCTGATTCTCGATCTTGCGAAGTTCGATCTCAGCTGCGGCACGCTTCTCGCGGCCTTCGTTCTGAATACGCATAACTTCGTCGAGGGTATCGATCAGCGACTGGTTCGTCTGCTGCAAAGTTTCGATCTCAACGATGCCGCGCTCGGACTCTTTTGCGGTCTCGATGGAAGACATCTTCAGCATCTCCGCATTCTTTTTGAGCAGTTCGTTGGTCATATCGGTGACCTCGCCCTGGGCTTTTGCAGCCTCCATGGAGTGGCTCATGCCGAGTGCCAGCACCATCTGGCTCTTCCAAAGCGGGATCGTGTTCACCAGTGTGGACTGGATCTTCTCGCTCATTACGGTGTCGTTGCTCTGTACCAGGCGGATCTGCGGCCCCATCTGAATGGAGATCACACGAGTCAGTTCCAGGTCATAGAGTTTCTTCTCGAAGCGATTGATCAGGGCTGCGTAGTCATTGGCCGCCTGAGCGTCCTCCGGCAGTCCGGTCTTCTTCGCCTTCTCATTCAATGCAGCGAGTTCTTCGTTCTTCGCACGCTCCAGACGCTTCTTACCGGCCAAGATGTACATGGTCAGCTCTTTGTAGTAGGTCTGGTTCGTCGCATACATGTTATCCAGCATCGCAACGTCGCGAAGCAAGGTCACCTGATGTTTCTCAAGGGACTCGGACACCTTGTTGACGTTCACTTCTGCCTTGGCGTATTTCGCCTTCATGGCCTCGACTTTATTTGCGCTTCTCTTGAACCACGCGCGGATGCCCTTCTCGTTCTCCTTTACGTCGAACGACTTCAGTTCGGTAACCAGGTTCGACAGCATGCCGCCGACCTCGCCCAGATCCTTCGTACGTACGTTATTCAGAGCCGCCTCGGAGAAATCCGCTACCTTCTTCTGTGCGCCCGCGCCGTACTGCATGATGGAATTGGTGTCCTTCAGGTCGATCTGCTTGGAGAACTGCTCCACCTGCTTCAGTTCCTGTTCGGACAGGATGGCTGCCGTATTATCCTCGACCTGCTCCTCCTTCTTCTGTTCATCCGTCACCAGAACGGGCTTCGTTTCAGGTGAATCAAACGGGGTCAATGTAAGGCTGGGCGCTTCCGGCGCGTCGGCCACGATCGTCTCGATCACCTGCTCCTGCACTGCTTCTTTCACCTGCTCCTCAGGCATCATGTTATCATCCATATCTAACTCCTATCCGCATGGCACGGCCATGCTGTTTCTATTTTCTCGGAACTACTTCAAATTCCTTTTCTTTCAGGCCTTCCTGCGCAAACAGCGCATTCAGTACCGAAATGTCGGCCGATGCTTCCACCGCCGCATCTTTAAACAGATCGTTCAGAAGGTTCTCGAACGCGACATTGATCATGTCGAGCGTATCTTCGATATCCTTCTTCGTGCGGGTGATGTTGTCACCCTCCAGCTTCTGATCTTCGAACTCACGGTACGTATGCACCAGTTTCAAAGTCGTCGGCATGTAGTATTCCATGAACTTCCGTATCTCCGGAAGTTTCTCGGGATGGTCTTCGACCACACGGAAAATGCGTTTGCACACATCTTCCAGGTTATCCAGTTTATGGGTCACGACCTCACCCGGGATCGCGTCGTTTTCATTACGCAACTGCAACAGATAACTGCGTCCCTGCTCCAGCGCTTTCGCCACCTCCGGCGAGAGCTGTTGTTTTGCGGGAGTCCCGTCCGGCGCGGGAAGCGCTGCGGCCGCCTGCGTCTGCTGTTGCGGCGTCATGAGTCCGTACGCCTGCATGTATTTCTCGTAACCTTCGTCCGATAGGAAGATCACCTGGTCGCCCGGGGCGAAATGTCCTTGCGGGAACACGCCGAGCTCGATCATGTCTTTCCAATCCTGACGGATCACGGCAGGCTCGATGCCCATCGCCGCCGACATCTCCAATACGGAGACCTGCGGCTTCGTCGCGTACCGTTTGATATACTCGCGGAAACGCGCATATTGTTTTTTCTTCTTTTTGGAGCGTGTAAACAAATACAGGAAGACTCCAAACAGTCCGGCCGAAAACAGCAGGCCGATGATCCCGCCGGCGACGCTCATTTCCGAGTCGCCGATCTCTCCGATCATGCCGAACGTGAAGAACGCGCAGATGATGGTGAATACCAAAAACGTAATGCTTCTGGTGTTGTTTTCTTCCTCACCGGGAAATGCGTCCGCTTTCCGCGTCACACGGATAGCCGCGGGTTGGTTCGGCGTGCGTACCGGTGCCGGCCGGCTGGTCCTCATATAATCGGGATAACGCGCATCGTTGATGTGCGTGTTGGTCTCGACCATGGGATACTGACTGACCGTCTGGTTTCCTCCGGCGCCGCCCCGGCCTCCGAAGACTCCGCGTCCGCGCTGTCCGGGCGCGCCGGCCTGCCCGCCTTGCTGCATTTGCTGACTCTGCGGTACGGGTTGCAGATAATTCTGTTGTACGTTCTGTCCCTGCATGGGAACCCGACGTCCCTGCTGCGCTGCCTGTGCTGCATAGACCTGATCTATGTAGGCTTGCTGCCCGCCCGGAACCTGTCCCTGCGGTTGCTGCCCCTGCAGTTGCTGCCCCTGTTGCGGCTGATACTGTACGTTCGGAGCCGTGCCCGGCTGATAATAGACCTCCGGATACTTCGGCGCCGCGTCAAACTGCGTCCGCACCTGTTGCGCTGCCTGCGCGACCGAGTTCTGCTGGTTCGGCAGGATCGGCTGACCCTGTCCCTGCGAACTCCGGCGGACCTGCGTGTTTTGCGGCCGTCCCTGCGGGTTTTGCTGTTGATTTGTATTCTGACCGGTTCCGATTATCTGGCCGACCATGGAATTGATGCTGTTTACCGCCTGCTCAACGGAGCGCCGTATCGTGTCGCCCAAGTCATTCGGATTATAATTCTCAGCCAAGATAACCTCACCACCTTTTAGTGTCTGAAAGCACACATTCTGAGGCCGAAATCAACCGATTCGGCCACACACTACAATGTTACCATATTTTTATGTTCATTTCAACGGAATTTTACTTCGAATTCCTTACGTATTTCTTTCGTTTCCGTCGAGGCAGCCGCCCGATCGTCACTCCTGCGCAGCCTCGATCGCTTCCTTCGTCACCGGCCCGTTCTTTTCGATGAGATCTGCCAGCATGTCGTAGGAAAACTTCTTTCCCCAGTTGATCAGGCCGTGGCTCGCCGCGCGTTTGCGCGTGTAACTCTCCCAGGGAATGACCGTCATCTGTGTAAAAGATTCGAGTGCCGGATCAAACAGGAAATGCGTCACCAGATAGTCCATCCGGTAGTCATCCAGCGTTAGTTCGCCGGTCTGCGCGTCGATCTTCAGGCGCAGCCGCGCCATGCCGCCGAGCATTTTTGCCGCAGTGTCCTGGAGGGAAATGAAATTTCCCAGGGAGTAGAACACCAGCGTCCGGTGTCCGTTCGCCCCCGTCACCCATTGCACTTTCTGTACGACATGCGGATGGGTCCCGATCACGACGTCCGCGCCGGCGTCCGCCAGGATCAGCGCCATGTTATACTGGTCGTCCGTCGGCTCCGAGCGTCCCTCGACGCCCCAGTGCGGCAGCACGATCACATAATCGCACTCTTCTTTTGCGCGGGCAATGTCTCTCCGTACGGTCTCTTCGTTAAGCGTGTTCAGCAGGTAGGGCTGGCGCCCCAGATTGCCCGAGTTCACACCATAGGTATAATTCAAGAACGCGATCTTTTTCCCCTTGCACTCGACATAAGGTACGGTGTCGCGCTCCTCCTGACTTAAGGATATTCCTGTCACCAGCACCCCGGGATGTTTCTCCTTCCAGTACTGCGCCGTGTTGATCAGGCCCTCGCGGCCCATGTCCAGCATGTGGTTGGTGGCAAATGAAACGACGTCAAAGCCGGCACATACCATGGCGTTGCCGATCGGTTGCGGCACGTTGAAGCGCGGGTAGGTCTGGATGCCGTATTCCTCGCCGGCCATCGGCGTTTCCTGGTTGATCACCGCGATGTCTGCCTGTGAGATCAGATACTTCGTCCCGCGGTAGACCGGCGTGTAGTCGTACGTTCCGTCCTCTTTGATTCCGCTTTGGGACAGGGATTTATGGTACAGATTATCCCCGACCGCGATGATATCGATGTATTGATCTTCCGGTTCAGGCTCGGTCGTCTCTTCGACTGTGGAAGCCGCCTCTGTGGGATCCGTCTTCTCAGCATCGGAAGAAGTACTATTTTCCGTCTCGCCGGGATCGGAAGACTTCTCTCCCGTGGTCTCCTCCGAAGGCGAAACCGATCCCGGATCCGCCGAAGTTGCTCCCGAAGGATCCGCGTCCGCATTCGTCTGCTCCGCCACATATTCCGGGGTAGTCTCCTCCTCTCCCGCCACGGGCCGGTGAACTTTCGGCAGGATCACAAAGAGGAACAGGCACATAAAAAGAAGGGTCACAACAGACACCCCCACAGCGATGCGGATGCCTTTGCGCCCCTTCAAAGAGCCTTCTTTTCGGTCTTTGTTCCAGCTCGATATCTTACCCATACTAATTCCGATTGATCATATATTCTACAAAACGGGAACAACGCACGGCTGCCTGCGACTCAAACACAGGATAGTCGACCGTCGCTACACCGTTGGCACGGTCCGAGATCGCGCGCAGGATCACATACGGCAGGTTGTTGGCGTACGCCGCCTGAGCGATCGCCGCACCCTCCATCTCGCAGCAGTCGCCGCGGAATTCGTCGATCAGGCGCTTCTTCACAGCGCTGTCCGAAATGAATGCATCACCGCTCACCACGCGGCCGCGGATAAAGGAAACGCCGGAAAAACCGGGTTCGTTTTTCAACGCCTCGGCAGTTTTTTCCGCCTGCATGATCATCCATGGATCCGCGGGAAATGCGAGTACGGGCACGCCGGGGATCTGGCCCGGCGCATACTTCAGCGCCGTCACATCCACATCGTGCTGCAACGCATCCGTAGAGATCAGGATATCCCCGATGTCCAGATTGACATTCAGCGCTCCTGCCACTCCCGTATTGATGATATGTGTGACTTCAAAAAAATCCGCCAGGACCTGCACGCAAAGCGCGGCATTGACCTTGCCGACGCCGCATTTTACGACGACTGCTTCCGCATTGCCCAGTTTACCTACGGCAAAATCCATCCCTGCGTGACGCTTCGACGAATAGCCGCCGTTTTGCGCCATATGTTTCTTCAAAGTGGCGACTTCCGTCTCCATCGCTCCGATGATTCCAAACCTCATCCCGATATACTCCCTTCGCGCGCATCCGCCGACTCGGCAAATGCACATATATATCCTATGTAAAGATTATAGCAAACAGATGGTAAATGTCAAGCCGTGCATGGGGGACAACGCCGATCATTCCCGGCACGGGATCTCTCGTCTCAACCCTCTCCCGGGGTGCTTACGGGCACATTCCTCATGGATATTTTCCGAAATCACGTGATCGGCATGTCTTCTTTCGGCATCTTTCGCAGTTCATGCCACAGGAACGTGATCGCCATCAAAAACGTCAGCAGATCCGTGATCGGCTGGGCGAACTTGATGCCTTCCAGGCCGAAGAAATACGGCAAGATCAGAAGCAGCGGGATCAGAAAAACGATCTGCTTCGAGAACGAAAGCAGGGCCCCCTTCGTCGCCTTTCCGATCGCCGGGAAGAACGTCGCGCAGCAGATCTGCATGCCGTTTAAGAACACGCAGAACAGAAAGGCCCGCATGAAGCGAACGCCGTATTCCACGTACATCGGGTCATCGCCGCCGTTGCCGAACAGAGAAATAAGCGGCTCCGTGAAGATCTCGAACACGAGCCAGATCGCGGTGGAAATGATGACCGCCGCGGTCATGAAGAGTTTCACCGTATGGCGTACACGCCCGTATTTTTTCGCTCCGTAGTTGTAGCTGCAGATCGGCTGCGCGCCGTTGATCAGGCCGATGATGAGGGCGATAAAGATAACGTTGATCTTCGTGACGATGCCCGCCACGGCGATCGGCGTGTCCGGGCCGTAGACCGACTGCTCCCCGTAGGTCCGCAGCACATTATTCAAGGTGATCTGCACCAGCAGGTTGGAGGACTGGAAGATAAAGGAATTCAGGCCGAGCCGGCAGATATCGAAGACTTCCGCGAAATGCGGGATGAAATCCTTCATCGCAAAACGGACTGACTTAAACCGCGGGAAATACGCAGCCAGAATGCAGGCCGACAGGATCTGGCTGATCACGGTCGCCCAGGCCGCTCCGCGGATGCCCCAGCCGCATGCAAAGATAAAGATCGGATCCAGAATGGTGTTCAGCACCGCACCGATGACGATCGCCGCCATGGAGTAGCGTGGGCTTCGGTCCGCCCGCACGAGCGGGTTCGTGCCCGTCGAAAAGAGGACGAACGGAATACCAAAGGACGTGATGCCGGCATATTGCTCCGCGTACGGCAGGATGTTTTCCGTCGCGCCGAAGGCGACGAGCATCGGCTTCAGGAAGATGCGCACCAGAACGCAGATGGTCACGCCGCAGATCACGAGCATGCCCGCCGCGGAGCCGGCGATCTTCTTCGCCTTCACTTCGTTCTTGCGTCCCAGCTCCAGGTTGAAACCCGAGGCTGCGCCGAGACCCGTCATCAGACCGATCGCCATGCAGATGGTCGTCAGCGGAAACGACACGCTGGTCGCGGCATTTCCGAGTTTTCCGGAGTCCTGTCCGATGAAGATCTGATCCACGATGTTATAGAGCGCATTGACCACGTTCGCGATGATCGCCGGGATCGCCAGCGACAAAAGCAGCTTCCCGAGCGGCCGCGTCCCCAACGGATTTTCTTTCGGTTGTGTTTTCGTTTGTTGTGTATTCATATCAGAGATGTAATTCCTTACTTTAGATGTCTCGCAGATGGCACAGGGCCGTCAAAGGATACTATACCATAAAATCCGTTCAGCGTCCATGCGGGCAATGCTTGTTTTTCCTCTTACTTCATGCTAGTATAACCTTAGGACCGGTCAGCTGGTTGGAAAAGCAACCAAGAGGTTGAATTTAGTTTGCTTTGGTGGCTAGGGCTTTACGGATTACCGGCGCTTTGAGCCTGAAAAGCAACCAAATGCTTGATTTTCGCCAGTTTGGTGGCCGGAGCCTTACGAAACGCCATCGCTTTGGGCCCGAAAAGCAACCAAATGCTCTATTTTTGCCTGCTCTGGTAGCCAGAACCTTACGAAACACCGGCGCTTTGGGCCTAAAAAGCAACCAAAAGCTCTATTTTTGCCTGCTCTGGTGGCCAGAGCCTTACGAAACACCGGCGCTTTGGTCATAAAAAGCAACCAAAAACTTGCCTTTCGCTCACTTTGGTGGCTGAAACACCACGAAACACCGGCACTATAGTTCTGGAAAGCAACCAAAAACTTGCCTTTCGCTCACTTTGGTGGCTGAAACACCACGAAACACCGGCACTATAGTTCTGGAAAGCAACCAAAAACTTGCTTTTCGCTCGTTTGGGTGGCCGAAGCGATCTAAATAGCAAGCATTTCAGCCCTCCGCGGCTAACCATCGTGGTATTTCCGCCTCTTTTGTTAGCCGTCGGGCAATAAATAACCAGTTTCTCAAGTCCTCACGGCTAACAACCACGGTATTTCCGCCTCTTTTGTTAGCCGTCGGGCAATAAATAACCAGTTTCTCAAGTCCTCACGGCTAACAACCACGGTATTTCCGCCTCTTTTGTTAGCCGTCGGGCAATAAATAACTAGTTTTTCAAGTCCTCGCGGCTAACAACCACGATATTTCCGCCTCTTTTGTTAGCCCGCTGTCAAGAAGAATAAGGAGTCCCACTATGAAGAAAACTATTTTGATCACGGGCGCGTCCCGCGGCATCGGCGCCGCGATCGCCCGCAGGCTGGCGATCTTCGACGGCTCGCCGTCCCGCCTGATCCTGAACTGCAATAAAGACACCGAAGGACTTGCGACCGTCATCGACGAGATCGGCCGCGCCGTCCCGGACTGCCAGATCGTCCCGATGATCTGCGACCTGTCCGACGCCAAAGCCCGCAGCACAGCATTCGCCCGCGCGGTCGAAGCTTCCGGCGGCCACACACCGCACATCCTCATTAACAACGCCGGCATCGCCGACATCGGCCTGCTGCAGGATCTGTCCTCCGACCGCCTCATGGCGATCCTTTCGACGAACCTGGCGGCGGCTCTGGACCTGGCGCGCCTATGCATCCCCGGCATGATCCGGCGCATGCATGATATGCTGACAGACGGTACACCGAATTCCGCCCGGTCCAATCCAACGACGCAGAATGCGGTTCCTTCGGCTCCGGCAGTTCCAAACTGCGCGATCCTGAACATCTCCTCCGTCTGGGGCCAGGTCGGCGCCTCCTGTGAGGTCGCCTACTCCGCGGCAAAAGGAGGCCTGAACGCGATGACACGTGCCCTCGCGAAAGAGCTCGCTCCGGAATCCATCCCGGTCAATGCGATCGCCTGCGGCCTGATCGACACACAGATGAACCGCCTCCTCTCGCCAGAGGAACTGGCGGACGTGATCAGCCAGATCCCGGCCGGCCGCATGGCGACCCCCGACGAAGTCGCTGAAACCGTCTCGCTCATCCTCTCCGCCCCGGCCTACCTCACCGGCCAGGTCATCGGATTTGACGGCGGCTGGATCTAGAACCATATCCACCCGGCAACCTTACCGCTGAATTTCATATTTTCACTCTCCAGCCGTAACTTGCTAACGCATTTTACGGCTGGTTTTCTTATTCTCACTTTTCAGCCGTAATCTGCCTCCGCTCTTTACGGCTGGTTTGCTAGTTTTCTCGTTTCGGCCGTAAATGCCGTGCAATAGTGCCGCGCAATCGTATTCCTTGTCTCTCTCCTACAACACAGGGTCCTGCTCCATATATATAGCTCGAGCCCGGGGAGGTCCTCCCCGGGCTCGAGTTATATTCAAGTATCTCTTTCACTCACTTTGCTTTCTTCCACTGCTTCGGGAAATACATCTTCGGCAATGTCTTAAACGAACGGTTGAACAACTCCGTCTCCTCTGCGGACAGTTCAGAGTAGATCTCCGGCCATACCATGCGGCCCGGCAGCATCTCCAGCGCATGCGGCTTGAGTTCGTAGCCCATCAGGGCCTCCGAGAACGAGCCATCCTCCATGGTGATCATGAAGTTATCCGTGGTCTTGAAACCGAGACGCGGATAATACGTCGGCTCACCGAGGATGATCACACCCGGATATTTGCCGTCTTTGCGCACCATCTCCATGGTCTCCGTGAGCAGGATCTCGCCGACGCCGCAGCCCTGCCACTCCGCTTTCACGCAAAGCGGTCCGAACGTCGCCACCGAATGTTTCACGCCGAAGGCATCCTCTACCGCAGCCTCACCGTACATGATCATGCCGATGATCTCGCCGTCTTTCACCGCGACACGCGAATAATGCGGCAGATATGCCTCACTCTTACGCATCTTATGTACGAGCAGATGCTCATCGCAGCCCGGCATGTATTTATTCCAGAATGCTTCCTGGACCATCCGCTCGACCTCGTGATACTCCTCCAAACGCTCCTGGCGGATCTCGATCTCATCGCGCGTCACCTTCTTCGCTTTACGCAGGAAGTACGCCATCTCGATGCGCACGTTTTTCTTCTTCAGGTCGTCATTGCGATAACGGCAGCTGTCGAAACCGCACAGCGTAAAGCCCTCGTGCAGATAGAACCCGAGCGCGTTCATGTTACTCGAGCGGAAACCCAGCACCACGGCGCGGCGCGACTCCAGGCGCGCCTGCTCCTTCGCCACTTCCAACAGCGCATGGCCAATGCCCAGGCTCCGGTACTTCTCATCGATCCAGATCTCCCAGATACGCAGGCGGTTGCTCCGCGTCTCCGATCCGGTCTCGATCGCAGCGACCAGACGGCCATCCTTTACCACGCCCCACGCGCACGCGTCCGGAACGAACGGCGCATACAGACAGTTCTCCATGGCGATCGGCGCCTTCGTCTTCACGATCGGCTCCTCACTCGTCGCCATGCGGAAAGAAACGTCGAAACCACCCTCCACCGGGTTGATCGCGACATCCATATAATCATTGGACGTATAATCCATGGGAAGCTGATAGCCCTCCCAGTGTTCTTTCGGCAAATGTATAATATCAAATCCCATAATCATTCCTCGCTTTTCGAGACGCCGGCCTTCGCCTTCCCGCCTCCTATGTACTACCTACAGTGTACACTTCCCGGATGGTTTTTTCAAGAGTGAAATGTCTCTGGGTTTTATTTCTCTTCTTCCACGAGCCGTTTTCCGGTCCATTTGCGGCTGTGCCAGCGCCCCATGGTGATGAGGCCGCGGATGCACTCGTCAAACGCGGTGCCCATGAACACGCCCGCCAGGCCGAAGCCGACTACATTGCCCCAGATATAACCCATGGGAACGCCGATCAGCCACATCGTTAGCAGGCCCACGATCAGGGGGAACATATAGTCGCCGGCCGCCTTCAGGCTGCTGACGAACGTCATGTTCAGGCAGCGGCCGATCTCGATGAAAATGTCAACGAACATGACCCAGAACGCGAGTTTGATCACCGTGTCGTTCGAGTCGAAGATGTGCATGGTCCACGGGCTGATGAGCCAGTTGACCGTGGCCAGGCCGACCGTTATGGGCAATGTCAGCCGAAGCGTCGCGAACACGCGCCGATAGGCGGCGTCCTCCTTTCCGGCGCCGACCAGGTGGCCGGTGATGATCTGCGTCGCCATCGCCGCCGAGTTGGAGAATACCATGGCAAATGCGATCAGGGTGTTGCACAGTGCCCTCGTGTTGCTGGCGTCATCGCCCATCCCGTTGATGAAGGAAAGCAGGACCATCTGGTAGATCGTATAGGACATGTTTTCGCCCGCGGAAGGCAGGCCCACGCGGATCATGCGGAACAGCAGATTTTTCGGGAAGGGACGCAGCTTCGAAAGCTGGATCTTACCGATCTTTTTTCTGTAGAAATAGAGCACAGCCGCCACCAGAGCTACCACACGGGCCACGGCCGTCGAGATCGCAGCGCCGGCAACGCCCAGGTTCAGGAACGACAACGGGCCGTACAGGAAGAGGTAATTTCCCACGATGTTGATCACGTTGATGGCCACCGAAATATACATGCCGACTTTCGAATAGCCGTTGCAACGCAGGATCTGCAGCATGACGTTGTAGACCGCCTGCAAAAACAGGCTTCCGCCGACGATGTTGATGTAGATGCGGGCGTCCGCGCGCATGTTTTCCGGTACCTTAAGCAGGGCCAGCATCGGTTCTTTCGCCGCCACGATGAGGGCACTGAAGAACACGCCGGAGACCAGGTTCACCATGAAGGCCAGCGAATAGATCGTGTTCATTTTTTCATATTGTTTCGCACCCAGGTACTGCGCGACCACGACGGAGGTCGCCGTGGCGATGATATTGAACATCAGGATCATGAGCATCAGGATCTGGTTGGCGTTGCCGACCGCTCCCGGCGCATTTTCCGAATAGCGGCTCAGCATGATGGTGTCGATGTTATTGACCAGGATGTTCAAAAACATCTCCAGGAACATCGGGCCCGCAAGCAGCATCAGCGGCGTCTTCTCATTGATCACAAATGTTTTGATCTTCTTTTCACTCTTATTTTGAATCTTTTCCATACAATCTCTCTCTTTTTCCCCTGACAGGATGGCACAGCGCCGTCCCGACCTTATGCGGCACAACTCCTCCGCATAATGAACGTATTATACTCACCTCTATCAGAAAATACAATGGACTTTTCTATTCAAAAATAGAGCATTTCTATTCACACCTGTATAGAATCATTGCCCGATCCTTGAGTTTCACTGACTCAAAATCGGGCAATGCTCTTCTATTTCACTATGTATCTGCCATCCAGACCTACGACCATGATCGTGCTTCCGACCGGGTAGGTCAGTTCCGACACCGAGGCCGGCGCATTCAGCAGGATACAGGTCTCACGGCCGTCGATGTCGGCGAGGACTTTTACCTGTGTCTTCAGGATCGAATGGACCGTGTGTGTCTCGCCGGACGTAAACGTGAACGGTTTCTGACCGTAGCCCAGCACGACTGCCGGGTACTCGCATCCCTCCCGAAGAATCTTGTTATAATTGCCTTTCGAGTTCACGTTCATCATGCCGGCAGCAAACATGACCACTCCGATGAGGGCCATTCCGAACGGAACGATCGTAAATATGGGACCGGCCCCCATTTTAAGTGCGAACGAGCCCATCCCGATGGCGGCAACACACCATACGATCAAGAACGCCACGCCAACGAACTGAGCCCCGGCCGCCCCAGGCTGCGGAGGCTCGACCTCCGAGATAATATCCACCTTTCGGTCATCCTTATGAGCGGCACCCGGCACCACCGGATCCTCCACTTCCTCAATGATCCGCCGTGTCTGTATCATAGAACAGCCGCAATAATGACAGGTTGCTTCATTTCCCACTCGGGGCGCCCCGCAACTCGGGCATTTGTCCAGCAGGACCTCCACTGTTGTCTGTTTCTTCATTTCTATTCCCCTTTTCCTTGTTACTTCATTCCCTATGATCTCTTGCTGCTTAATTGCCATTATAGTATGAGACGCCGCCCCTGTCAATCTTTGCCGAAATCTGCCACTGGGGACGGTTCTTTTTGGCACGCGAGCAATGCCACGTGCAATTCCGTGGAAATCTTCTTTTTGCACGCATAGAGCTAGCCCCGGTCGCCCCTTCTTTACGCGCATATTTGCGAAAAGCTTCCTTTTGCGCGTAATCTCCCAGGCCCTGATGCTCTTTTCTTACGCGCATTTTCGCGAAAAGCTTCCTTTTGCGCGTAATCTCCCGGGCCCTGAAGCTCCTTTCTTACGCGCATTTTCGTAAAATGCTTCCTTTTGCGCGTAATCTCCCAGGCCCTGATGCTCTTTTCTTACGCGCATTTTCGCGAAAAGCTTCCTTTTGCGCGTAATCTCCCGGGCCCTGAAGC
>JAFZPG010000059.1 GCA_017550425.1 Lachnospiraceae bacterium
GTGACGAGTTCGATTTAGAGCGCGTCAACCGCGGCGACCTGTCGCCCGTGTTCTTCGGATCGGCGCTCACGAATTTCGGTGTAGAGACCTTCCTGAAGCATTTCCTGAAGATGACTTCTTCGCCGTTGCCGCGTGAAAGCGGAGACGATATCGTGGATCCCTTCGATCCGAGGTTTTCCGCGTTCGTATTTAAGATCCAGGCGAACATGAATAAGGCGCATCGCGACCGTATCGCATTCATGCGCATCTGCTCGGGTAAATTCACCGCGGGCATGGAAGTCTACCATGTGCAGGGCAAAAAGCCCCTGCGACTGTCGCAGCCGCAGCAGCTCATGGCCCAGGACCGTAAGATCATTGACGAGGCTTATGCGGGCGACATCATCGGCGTGTTCGATCCGGGCATTTTCTCCATCGGAGATACATTGACCGCGTCACCTGCCCATAAAGTGCAGTTCCCCGCCATCCCGACATTCGCCCCGGAGCATTTCGCGAAGGTGCGTCAGATCGATACGATGAAGCGCAAGCAGTTCGTTAAGGGCGTGATGCAGATCGCCCAGGAAGGCGCCATCCAGATCTTCCAGGAGTTCAACACCGGCATGGAAGAGATCATCGTCGGCGTGGTCGGCGTTCTGCAGTTTGAAGTTTTGGAATATCGCTTAAAGAGTGAATATAATGTGGAGATCCGTCTGGACATGCTGCCGTATGAGCACATCCGCTGGATCGAAAACGAGAACTACGATGTGGCCCAGATCGTCGGGACCTCCGACATGAA
The DNA here is from genome assembly GCA_017550425.1 of Lachnospiraceae bacterium. Taxonomy (GTDB): domain Bacteria; phylum Bacillota; class Clostridia; order Lachnospirales; family Lachnospiraceae; genus UBA1201. The sequence goes on from JAFZPG010000059.1 coordinate 773, forward strand.
GCGCATCAAGGATCTGAAGGACCGTCCGCTTTTGCTGTTCGTGAACGCTTGGAGCGTGAACATGGTCCTCGACAGGAACCCGGGGCTTAAGCTGTCCGAGTTCGGAACCGAATAAGGAGGTAAGTTATGCGTTGTCCCTTTTGTGGAGAAGAAACAACAAAGGTAGTTGACTCCCGTCCGAGTGAAGACGGTAAGGAGATCCGCCGCCGCCGCTCCTGTGAGGGTTGCGGCCGCCGTTTCACGACCTACGAGAAGATCGAGACATTTCCCCTGATGGTCGTTAAGAAGGACAATACCCGCGAGCCGTATGACCGCTCGAAGATGGAAGCCGGCGTCATGCGCGCGTGCCATAAGCGTCCCATCCCTATGCAGGACATCCAGAAACTGCTGGATGACGTGGAAAATGAGATCTTCCGCCGCGCGGAGACCGAGATCCCCAGCGCGCAGATCGGCGAGCTCATCATGGAGCACCTGAAGGACCTCGAAGAGGTCGCCTATGTGCGTTTCGCATCGGTGTACCGTGAGTTTACCGACGTAAATACATTTGCCGAGGAGTTGAAGAAACTTCTGAAAAAGAAGAAGACGACTACGGCGAAAGAGAAAAAAGGAAACGAAGAGGCATGAGTCTGTTTAGACGGTTCTATCCCACCATGCGCTGTAAGTCCGCGTATGACATTCCTTACGAGGAGTTCTATGCGCAGGGCTATCGCGGGATCATCTACGATATCGACAATACGCTGGTCTGCCATGGCGCGCCGGCCGATGAACACTCGAAGGAGCTGTTCGACCGCCTGCACGCGATGGGTTTTTCCACGTGCCTGATCTCGAACAACAACCGTGCGAGGGTGCTGCCGTTTGCACGGGCAGTGCATTCACGTGCCGTGTGGAAGGCGAATAAACCCTCACGTAAGAGTTATGCGAAAGCAATGCGTCGCATTGGGACGACGAAGGAGAACACGATCTTTGTCGGCGACCAGTTGCTCACGGATATCTACGGAGCGAACCGCATCGGACTGAAGTCGGTGCTCACCGAGCCCATCAGCCCGAAAGAGGAGATACAGATCGTTTTCAAACGGAAAATAGAGAAGATCATTCTGTATTTCTATGAAAAACGGAGACGCAAATAAATTTACTATTGATTTTTTATCTTGATTTTGCTATAATTACGGTTAGGTTTTAAATAGGATTACTATGTAATGGTTATGCTTTGTAAAAAGAACCTACGATTTTACACCCTAGGAGGATGACTTAAAGATGATTTCTGCAGGCGATTTCAGAAACGGCATTACGATCGAGATGGACAACAACGTGTATCAGATCATTGATTTCCAGCACGTAAAACCCGGTAAGGGCGCAGCTTTCGTGCGTACAACATTGAAGAATATCAAGAACGGCGGCGTTGTTGAGAAGTCGTTCCGTCCTACCGAGAAGTTCCCGGCAGCCCGGATCGATCGCGCTGATATGCAGTACCTGTATAACGACGGCGATTTCTATTATTTCATGGACGTTAATACGTTCGAGCAGATCCAGATGACTCCCGACCAGGTCGGCGATGCTCTGAAGTTCGTTAAGGAAAACGAGATGGTTAAGATGCTGTCCCACAACGGCGCAGTATTCGCGATCGAGCCGCCTCTTTTCGTAGAACTCGAGATCACCGATACCGAGCCTGGCTTTAAGGGCAACACGGCGACCGGCGCTACAAAGCCCGCGATCGTTGAGACCGGTGCTCAGGTCATGGTTCCGCTGTTCGTAGATAACGGCGAGAAGATCAAGATCGACACGCGTACGGGAGAGTACCTCTCTCGCGCTTAAGACGCATAGAATGTGACATAAAGGGCGCTTTTTACCTCGTTTTTGAGGTGGCGCCCTAATGTCGCATATAAGAGGGAAACAACCTTATGAGATTTGGAACAAAATGGAGAAAAGTACACCGTTTAAAGCGGGAAGCTGTCCAGCTGGGGATCGTTGTTTTGGTTCTCGGTCTTATTTACTTGTTTATTTTTCTGTCAGATGACCGTAAAGCGCCGGTGATCGCATTTTCCGACGATCCCGTAAGCTATGTTCCCGGCGGGAGCACGGAGGGGTTGCTGGCAGGCGTTACCGCCACGGATAACCGTGACGGAGACATTACGAAGAAAGTTATCGTTCTTCCTTCGACGGAAGTGATCTCAGATACGGAGGTTCGTGTTCAGTATCAGGTGCGCGACAGCAGAGGCAACCTGACGACGGCGACCCGTGTCTGCAATCTGACGAAGGAGAGCGCATCCAATACAGATCCCGGTAAGACGACACCGGATCCTACACAATCGGTACCTGAGGAAACGACGGCACAGCCGAAGACTACAGAAGAAGTTGTAACGACGTCTCCCGTAAAGGAGACCGAAGAGCCTACGAGTGCTCCGGAACCGACAACGCAGGAACCTACGACCGAAGAACCTACGACGGAGACACCGACGCAGGAGCCTGCTACGGCCGAACCTGCGACCGAAGAGCCCACAACGGAGACACCGACGCAGGAGCCTACTACAGCTGAACCTACGACCGAAGAGCCTACAACAGAGGCTCCGGCGGCGATCGGACCGAACGGAGAGAAGATTACGGCGATCGAGGCGGTCTTCATCGGCCAGCAGAAATATATCGGTGAGATCTCCGGCCCTGCAGACATTATGGTCCAGGGCGTGCTTGAGGACGGAAATCGTTTGATCCTGACCGGTTGGGAGAGCGATGATGTCGGTGCTGCTTATGTTGCCGGCAAAAACGTATTTAACATCCGCTACCAGGGGCTGAAGTGCAAACTCGAAGTCGAGGCGATCGAACGCCCCGCACCGATCAACAACGGTATTCCGGTGATCACGCTGAAACAGACCGAAGTGACGGTTAAAAAAGGCTCCTATTTCCACTATCGCAACCTGATCGATCAGTTGTATGATGACAAAGACAGCCATGATGTTCTGGTTCAGCGTATCCGCGTGGAAGGTTGGGATAAATTCTCAACAAAGAAAGTCGGAACGTATGTTTTGAAAGTTTCCGTAAAGGACACGGATAAACATAATTCCGCAGTCACCGTTCTGACGGTCCATGTAGTGAATTAAAAGCGTGTGAAAAGAACGAAAAACATTGACAACGTGCATATAATGTATTAAAATATAAACAAACTTAGGGAATTGTACCCAAATCCCGATAGAAATGTGGAAAGTTGAAGATCCTGTTCTTGAAATCTTCAACGAGAATGGATGGTGAGTGTATGGATTATACGAGAAAACGTATGCGAATCGGTGATATCCTCATCGAGCAAGGCGTTATCACTCCCGAGGTGTTAAAGGACGCTCTCGTAAGAGCGAAAGAAGAAGGTAAGCGTATCGGTGAATACCTGGTCGAAAGCGGTATCACGAACGAAAAGCGCATTGCCCGCGCCCTTGAGTATCAGCTCGGATACAAGTTTGTTGACCTCTCATCGGTTACGATCCCGGATGAGATCCTGAACCTGGTTAAACCGGAAGTCCTCCGAAAATACCACGTTATCCCGTTTGCGGTTTCCGAGCGTAACCCGAACATCCTGCGACTGGCCATGTCAGACCCCATGGATATCGTGGCTGCCGACGATATCGGTATCGTAACAAACATGCAGATCGAGCCCGTTATCTGTACAGGAACGGATGTCATGGCAGCCCTCGACCGTTACTTCGGTAGTTCGCAGGCCATGGACGTTGCGAAGCAGTACGCAGAGGAACGAGGCTTTGATAAAGAACTCGAGGAGGCGACCGAAGACTCGGCGAACCTCGATAACTCCCCGATCGTCGTACTCGTTCGTACCATGATCGAGCAGGCAGCCCGTCAGAGAGCATCCGATATTCATATCGAGGCGATGGAAGAAAACGTCCGCGTCCGGTACCGTATCGATGGTGCGCTCTATGAGCGAATGAAATATGACATCAAATTGCTTCCGGCCATCGTTGCCCGTATCAAGATCATCGGCGGCATGGATATTTCCGAGAAGCGTAAACCTCAGGACGGTCGTATCACCGCATGGGTAGACCGTGTTGAGTATGATATCCGTGTTAACGTTCTCCCGACCGTTTTCGGTGAGAAGATCGTAATGCGTCTTCAGAATAAGAGAGCCCTGAACCGTGAGAAGAAGCAACTCGGTTTCGAGGATAGCGAGATGGCTAAATTCGACCGTATTCTGTCTCACCCGCACGGTATCGTTTTGGTAACAGGACCTACCGGTTCCGGTAAGTCTACAACACTTTACACCGCCCTCTCAGAACTCAATCGTGAAGATATCAACATCGTCACCGTTGAGGACCCTGTCGAGGCAAATGTCGATGGTATCAATCAGGTTCACGTAAATCCGAAGGTAGATCTTACATTCGCATCTGCTCTCCGTGCTATCTTGCGTCAGGACCCCGATATCATCATGATCGGTGAGATTCGAGACGGTGAGACCGCCGAGATCGCTGTTAAGGCCGCTATCACCGGCCACTTGGTTGTTAGTACCCTCCATACAAACTCCGCAGCCAGCACCGTCACCCGTTTGGAAGATATGGGTGTTGAGAACTACCTGATCGCGGACTCTGTTGTAGGTATTATCGCTCAGCGTCTGGTTCGCCGTCTGTGCCCGGATTGCAAGAGAGAAGTCCTTGCAACCGAAGAAGATAAAAGGATCCTGGGAGTCGATCCCGCGAAGCCGCTTCGTATCTTTGAGCCGGTAGGATGCCCTGCTTGCGAAAAGGCCGGTTATCGCGGACGTATCGGTATCTACGAGATCATGGAGGTCACCCACCACCTGAGTACAGTCATTGCCCGCGGCGCTAATGCTGACGAGATCAAAGAGGAAGCTTTGAAAGAGGGCATGAATACGCTGTCCATGGCGTGCGGCCTCAAGGTTAAGGCCGGTATCACATCCATGAGTGAACTTCGTCGTATCGTATACGAGGCATAAGGGAAAGATCAAAATGTTCTGCTTCGCAGAGTATTTTGACGGACAGGGCTCGCTTCGCGAATCCCTTCATAGAAAGAATAAGGAGAGTGGAAATATGCCAGAAGGAATTGAAAGTGGCCAGCAGCGTCCTCAGGGTGCACTCGAGGTTGCCGATTTGGTCAAATTGGCTGCAAAACGTCACGCGTCTGACGTTCATATTACAGCAGGTGTTCCTCCCATTTTGCGTATCAACGGTCAGCTGATCAAAATCGGTACCGTTCCGCTTACACCGGAGAACACACAGATGATGATCGAACCGATCATCCCTAAGCCCTGCCGCGATGAGCTGGCAGAGACCGGACAGACGGACTTTTCTTACTCCGTTCGTTCCGTGGGAAGATGTCGTGTTAATGTTTATAAGCAGCGTGGCGCTTACGGCGCGGCTCTGCGACTGATCGCGGATGTCATCCCGAGACCTGAGTCTCTGGGCCTGAATTCATCCGTTATCGACCTGATCAACCGTAAGAGAGGTATGGTTCTCGTAACCGGACCTACAGGTTCCGGTAAGTCGACGACCCTGGCTTCCCTGATCGACTTGATCAGTAAGACCTATCATCACCATGTTATCACTCTGGAGGACCCGATCGAGTACCTTCATAAGCATAATAAGGCGATGGTAAACCAGCGAGAGATCGGCCTGGACTCCATTTCCTTCGAGAGTGCGCTCCGTGCAGCTCTTCGTCAGGACCCCGATGTTATCCTCGTAGGTGAGATGCGTGACCTGGATACCATTTCTACTGCGATCACCGCAGCAGAGACCGGACACCTCGTATTCTCGACCCTGCATACCATCGGTGCCGCGAGTACCATTGACCGTATCATCGACGTATTCCCTCCGTACCAGCAGCAGCAGATCCGTGTTCAGCTGGCAAACGTATTGGAGTGCGTTATCTCCCAGCAGCTCATGCCTCTGGCAGACGGATCCGGTCGTGTAGCCGCATTCGAAGTCATGCATGCAACGCCCGCGATCCGAAACCTCATCCGTGAGGCGAAGATCCACATGATCCCCGCGATCGTTCAGACCAGCCGCCGTCAGGGTATGGTTACCATGGATGACGCGATCTTTGAACTGTGTTCCGGACACCGTATCACTTCCGAGATCGCCATCAGCTATGCACAGGATACGGCAGCCATGATGAAACGTGTCATGGGCCAGGGAGAAGTATAATATCGAATAGTGACCGATTGTCGGGCCGTACGCTCGCGGAGTAGGAACGGAACGTGGATGCCGCTGCAGGAAGGGATGATATCCGCAGTAAAACGACAAGACAGAAGGTTATTAGATATAAGTTTAAGTAAGATTTCAGGAGGTGAAACTTCTATGCCCACTTATCAATATGTGGCCGTCGATCAAAAAGGCGCCAAACGTAAAGGCAAAATCGAAGCACCTGATACATCCAGAGCGGAGCGTACACTGAAACTGGAAGGCCTTATCCCCATTCAGGTTAAGGAGACCATGTTTGCGGAGAACGTTTCTTTGGGAGGCAAATCCGTAAAGCCTCGTACCATGGCCGTTTTCTGCCGCCAGATGGTGTCCCTTTTGAATGCCGGCGTATCTATCGTTGATGCGTTCGGTATGTTGGCTGACCAGTGTGATAATAAGATCATGCAGGCGGCTCTCCGCGACGTAATGTCAAACGTAGCAAAGGGTGAAAACCTGGCTCGAAGCCTGAAGGAACATCCGAATGTTTTCAGCCCGATGATGATCAACATGGTCGATGCCGGTGAAGCATCCGGTTCCCTCGAGAACTCATTCGACCGTCTGGCGATTCAGTTCGAGAAGGATGCCCGTTTGAAGGCGACCATTAAGAAAGCCCTCGTATACCCGATCGTGGTATTGATAGTAGCCGTGGCCGTCGTAATTGTCATGTTGAACTTCGTTATTCCGCAGTTCTCCGATATGTTTAAGGATCTCGATACCGAGCTCCCGACACTGACGAAAGTCGTTGTTGCGATGTCTGACTGGATGAAGGAAAATGTTATCATCCTCATCGCCGTCATTGTTATCATAGTCATAGCATGGCGAGTCTTTGCATCGTCCCCGACCGGTCAGGTCGTGATCGGCCGTACATCGATGAAACTGCCGTTGATCGGTAGCGTTATCACGAAGTCTGCTGCAGCTCGTTTCGCACGTACCATGTCCACCCTGCTTTCCGCAGGTATCTCGATCGTGGATGCGCTCGAGATCACGTCGAAGAACATGCCAAACGTTCTGTATAAGGATGCACTTCTGTATGCAAAGGACGAAGTTGAAAAGGGTGTCCAGATGTCGGATCCGCTTCGTAAGAGCGGTCTGTTCCCGATCATGATCTGTCACATGACAAAGATCGGTGAAGATACCGGTAATATCGAGGAGATGCTCGATCGTTGTGCCGGATACTTCGAAGAAGAAGTTGAGACAGCCGTTGCAGGTCTCATGACCGCAATGGAGCCTATGATCATTATCCTTTTGGCCGGCGTAGTCGGCGTACTCATCGGCGCATGTCTGATGCCTATGCTCACACTGTACGAGAGCCTGAGCGAAATGATGTAGTTGCATTGTCGCCTTTGGCGACATGCAACAACCCAAATACTTTGGAGCAGCCACCTCGAAAGAGGCCGGCTGCTCCAAAACATTTGGGCCAATGAGAAATCTGGACTGAGCAACTTGCGAGGGAAGATTTCGAACATAGGGCAACAACCCAAATACTTCGAGGCAGCGCTTCCGAGAGGAAGTTGCTGCCTCGAAACATTTGGACCTACGAGAATTAGATATGATTTCATGCGGGCAGACTCATTACGAAAAGCTATCTAAATTTACATTCGCAAAACGAAAAACAGAACGATTTCAACGCTTGCATGAACTTCGTGACACTTACAAAATATGTCTTGCGACGGCCGTTTCGGTGTGATATAACTTAATCATCAAAGAGATGCGGACACCGCATCCGAAAAAACCTTCCGGTTTGTAGGGGATCGGGGGAGAACAAAAACACAAATGTGAAAGGAAGAAAAAAATTATGAAGAATAACAAAGGTTTTTCACTCGTTGAACTTATCATCGTAGTAGCTATCATGGCAGTCCTTATGGGTATCCTGGCTCCTCAGTACATCCGTTACGTTGAGAAGACCCGTATCCGTGCAGATGACTCCATCATCTCCGATATGGACAAGGCTGCATCCGCTCTGCTTGCAGACGAGAAGTACTACACCAAGGCTTCCAATACTGTAGTTGTAACCATGACACATGCAACCGGTGCTGTTTCCGTATCTGGTCTTGGCAGCATGGCAACCACATTCGTTAACGAAATGCACACATCTCTGTATGGTCAGACAGGCGCTGTTAACAAGTTTAAGTCTAAGGCTTATGCTGGAACAGCTACTTCTACAGCAACCTACACATGGACACAGTCCCTGTACACCTGGACCAAGAGCGTAGTTAATGGTATCACAGACTCCAAGTACGAGACCGCTCAGACCACGTGATCATAGCTTAGA
>JAFZPG010000060.1 GCA_017550425.1 Lachnospiraceae bacterium
CGCAGGCCAGTGGGGCACCGCGCTTTCCATGGCGTGTGCATTCCTGGATATGGACTGCCAGGTATATATGGTAAAGGTTTCCTATGAGCAGAAGCCTTTCCGCCGCGAAGTTATGCGCACCTACGGCGCGAAGGTCACACCTTCCCCGTCCAATACGACGAATGTCGGACGCAAGATCCTGGAGGAGTTCCCCGGAACGAACGGTTCTTTGGGTTGCGCGATCTCCGAGGCGGTTGATGCTGCGGTTTCCCAGGAAGGTTATCGTTACGTGCTCGGTTCCGTTTTGAACCAGGTGCTGTTGCATCAGTCCGTGATCGGTCTCGAGGCAAAGGCTGCACTCGATAAGTACGGTGTGAAGCCTGACATCATCATCGGCTGCGCAGGCGGCGGCTCCAATTTGGGTGGCCTGATCGCTCCGTTCATGGGTGAGAAACTCCGCGGTGAGGCCGACTACCGTATCATCGCAGTAGAGCCGAAGTCCTGCCCGAGCTTCACCAGAGGTACCTATGCGTACGATTTCTGCGACACCGGCGCTGTATGCCCGCTCGCGAAGATGTACACCCTCGGTTCGACCTTCATGCCGTCACCGAACCATGCCGGCGGCCTGCGTTACCACGGCATGAGCTCGACATTGTCCGAACTGTACGATCAGGGCCTGATGGAGGCAACGAGCGTAGAGCAGACTTCCGTATTCGCGGCAGCAGAGCAGTTCGCACGCGTCGAGGGCATCCTGCCGGCACCGGAATCCAGCCATGCGATCCGCGTTGCGATCGACGAAGCACTGAAGTGTAAGGAGACCGGAGAGGAGAAAACTATCCTTTTCGGCTTGACAGGAACCGGATATTTTGATATGGTAGCATATGAGAAGTATAACAATGGTGAAATGTCCGATTACATCCCCACGGATGAGGATATCGCCAAGAGCCTTGCGAAGCTTCCCAAAGTGCCCGGCGCGAATGATTAAACGTTGAGCAGTCAGGGTTCGCGGAACGTTCATTTTCCGAAAGGGAATGACGCAGCCAACATACCTTTAGCAGATTTTAGAGAAGAAGGTGACTTGTTATGAAGAAGGATTTGGATTGGTCGAGCTTGGGTTTCGGCTACATTGCAACGGATTATCGTTATTCCTCTAAGTTCAAGGATGGCGCATGGGATGAAGGTCAGTTGATCACCGACAGCATGATCACACTCAGCGAGTGTGCAGGTGTATTCCAGTACGCGCAGACGATCTTTGAAGGACTGAAGGCGTATTCGACAAAGGATGGACACATCGTGTGCTTCCGCCCTGACCTGAATGCTGCTCGTATGGCAGACTCCGCGAAGCGTTTGGAGATGCCGGTGTTCCCTGAGGATCGTTTCATCGACGCTGTTTGTCAGGTCGTTAAGGCAAACCAGGATTGGGTGCCTCCGTACGGCAGCGGCGCAACATTATATATTCGCCCTTACATGATGGGCACGAACCCCGTTATCGGCGTTAAGCCGGCCAATGAATACGAGTTTCGTGTGTTTGCTACACCGGTAGGCCCATACTTCAAGGGCGGCGCGAAGCCGATCGTTATCAAGGTCAGCGATTTCGACCGTGCGGCTCCGCACGGAACCGGCCACATCAAGGCTGGTCTGAACTACGCGATGAGCCTTCATGCGATCGTAACTGCGCATGACGAGGGATTTGCCGAGAACATGTATCTCGATCCCGAAAGCCGCACAAAGGTTGAAGAGACCGGCGGCGCAAACTTCATCTTCATCACAAAGGATGGAACTCTCGTTACACCGAAGTCGGACAGCATCCTGCCGTCCATCACACGTCGCTCCATCATGTATGTTGTAGAGCATTATCTGGGCATGAAGGTAGAGCATCGTCCCGTTTACTTCGACGAGGTGAAAGATTTCGCGGAGTGCGGCCTGTGTGGTACTGCAGCCGTTATCTCTCCGGTAGGCCGTATCGTTAACCACGATACCGTGATCGACATCCCGGCCGGCATGGAGGAGATGGGTCCTGTAACGAAGAAGTTGTATGATACATTGACCGGCATCCAGATGGGCAGCATCGAAGCACCCGAAGGCTGGATCAAGAAGATTTGTTGATACCAGGCTCGAAAAGAAAAAGCGCGTAGCGCGGAGAAATTCGTGGTATCAACGAAGCGGTAAGCAGGCTCGAAAAGTAGAAGAGCCGAATAAACATGAAACATGAGGCGGACGCGTGCTTAGCGGGTCCGCCCTCAGTTTATCGATGGAAAGGAGCGCATGCGGACATGAAAAAATGGAAATACGTACTCGGCACCGCGATGATGCTCCTGCTTTTGTTGGCGCTGCTGATCGGTGTGATCGAAAATTCGATCTTCGGCAACCGTGATTTCTACCGCGAGCAGTATGAGAAGATCGGCGTGGCAGAGGACGTGCGCATGGAGATGGACGACCTCATGTTGGTCACGGACCACATGCTCCGATACCTTCAGGGAAATGAGCCTTCGCTGGCTATCAAGACGACCGTGAACGGGGAATATCGCGACTTCTTTAACAAGCGCGAGATCCTGCATATGGAAGATGTGAAAAACCTGAATCTGGGGGCGGTGAAATTCGGAGTGATCTGCCTGTGCATTTTCCTGGTATTGTGTGGGGGCTATACGTTCATGCTGGTGCGTTACTATCGAAAGGTGAAGGACGTCAAAACTCCGGCGGATCCGGACTACATGGATCCGACATCCAAAGCGCCGGTGGAAACGACCGGACCGGTCCCGAAAGAGGAGACGACGGGCCTGTTTGTATTTGCCGTATACCGCAGGATCCTGATCTTTGCGATCCTGTTCCTGCTTCTGGTCGTGGGCCTGGGCGCTGCGATCGTAGCTTCGGATTTTACACATTACTGGACTCTGTTCCACAAGATCTTTTTCACAAATGATCTGTGGTTGCTCGACCCGGACACGGATCTTCTGATCAATATCGTGCCGGAAGAGTTTTTTGTGGCACTGGTTTCACGTTGCGCCATCCGCTATGTGATCGCATTGATCGCGCTGGCGGTAGTGATCATCGGTGGTTACCTCATTGCCCTGTGGCTCCACCGGTCGCGAAGGAAGAAAGCAGGCGCGGCAGCGGTGTTGCTGGCGATCGCCCTAGCGGTCGTGCCCGCGGCGAACGTTTCTGCAGGGGAAAATGATGCTTCCTACCGCGAGGCACAGGAGCTGTTGTCGAAGATACCGACGAGCGCGCCCTGGCCGGAGGCGCCGGAGCTCTCATCGCAGAGTGCCATCCTGATCGAGGAAAACAGCGGCAAGATCCTGTACCAGAAGAATGCTCTGGAAGCGCAGGAGCCGGCCGATCTGAATAAACTGATGACGGCATATCTCACATTGACCCGGGCGGCCGAAACGGCGCGCACGGACATCGTGACCTATCCGAAAAACGTTATCTACATGGTGCAGAAAGGCGATACCCACATCGGTCTGAAGACCAACGAGGTTTTGACCGTATATGACAGTTTGTGCGGCTTGCTGCTTCCGTCGGCGGATGACTGCGCCGCGGGACTCGCACATTTTGTAAACGCGAAGAACGAGGATTTTGTGTCGGCGATGAACATGTCGGCGATGCTCATGAACTTCGCGAATACAAATTATAAAAAGGCCGGCGGCCGGCCGGTGGAGGGGCAGTTCACCTGCGCCTACGATGTCGCCAAATTGTACGAGGAACTGCTGACCTACCCAATCTTCGTGGAGATCAGCCGCAAGACTACATACACGATCGAGCCGACGAATATCACGCAGGAAAAGCGTCCCATGAAGAATAAGCACCGCATGCTGTTTAAGGACGACGCCTATTATGACGCGCGCGTGGTATGCGGAAAGAACGGCCGCGGCACGGATCACGACAACAGTCTGGTGACCTATGCGCGTTCGGGCGATGTCGCTTTGCTCTGCGTGGTCATGGGCGCGGACGCGGACGGGCAGTACACGGACACGAAGAAACTGCTGGATTATGGTTTCAACGAGTTCGAGAATGTGAATATTTCGGCCAATGACTCCCGGTTCTACCAGGGCTCCAGCGACACGGGCATTCTGACTGCGGGCAGTCAGCTCCAGTTCTACCGTTTCGACGCGAAAGCGTCGCTGCTGTTGCCGAAGAATACTTCGGTCAATGACCTCACGACGACAGTCATCCGCAGCATGAATTCGTCCTATAGCCTGATCCGCTATTATATCGGCGATTATTTCCTGGGTGAGGCAGAAGTCATCGAGGCCAGCCCTGCATTGGCCGACGTAAAAAGTCCCCTGTTTGAGGATAACGGCGGAATGTTGCCGTACAAGGCTCTGACGCCCATGGAGCGGGCGAAAGAGGGCCTGCCGTGGTATCTGATCCCCGCGATCACCGCGGGCGTCCTGCTCATCATCATCTTCATCTGCGCGTACAACAGCAAGGCGATCAAACGCCGCCGTCGCCACAGAAGAACCAAGATCGTTAAGAATATCAGCGTATGACAGCGATTTCGCCCTTTGGAGCGGCCGCGGGAGTCATACAAGGAGTATAAATGAGATTACGCAATGTACCGGGAGCGCGCCAGGAGATGCTGGTGAACCCCTATGTTATTCAGGAGCCCGAGCGTTTTAAGGGCGTTTGGAGCCGCGAGGTATTTCACAACGACCACCCGCTGCATATCGAGATCGGCACCGGCAAGGGGCAGTTCCTGATGGCGATGGCCGAGCAGCACCCCGACATCAATTATATCGGCATTGAGAAGTATTCATCCGTCCTGTTTCGCGCGCTGCAGAAGCGCCCGAACTTGGAGCAGCAGAACCTGTTTTTCCTGCGCCTGGACGCGGAGGATTCCGCCGATATCTTCGGGTCCGACGAGGTTTCGAAGATCTATCTGAATTTCTCGGATCCCTGGCCGAAGGAGCGCCACGCGAAGCGCCGCCTGACGTCGAAGGAGTTCCTGACCCGCTACCGCAGTTTCCTGAAAGCGGGCGGGCCGGTAGAATTTAAGACGGATAACCGAGATCTTTTTGATTTTTCATTGGAACAGATCGAGGAAGCCGGGTATGTCCTGGACCTGTGCACCTTTGACTTGCATCATGACGCCGCCGCCTGCGTGGGCAATGTCATGACGGAGTACGAGGAGCGTTTTTCCCGGGCCGGACATCCCATCAACAAATACATCATACATTGGGAGGTAAAACAAAATGGTTAAGCATGTAAACACAGCAGAATTCAAAGAACTGATCGCTCAGGATAAGGTCGTGTTCGCAGATTTCTTCGCGACCTGGTGCGGACCTTGCAAGATGCTGGCGCCGATGATCGATGCGATCTCCGAGATGCCCGAATATGCGGACCGCGTGGAGTTCGTGAAGATCGACGTTGACGAAGAGGAGGAGCTCGCGGAGACCTACGGCATCATGAGCATCCCCACCCTGATGATCTTCAAGGGCGGCGAGGTCGTAAAGACGCAGATCGGCGGCGTTCCGAAGCCCATGATCACAGCGATGATCGATGAAGTGCTGTAAGATTTGCTTTTGAAGTTTGAACCCGGCCCTTTGGGCCGGGTTTTTTGCGCCTGAATATTGTGTATAAAGTCGGAAATGCTAACGGAAGCCACGAAAAAGGAAAATCCGTTAGCATTAAGGCGGTGAAAAGCCTTAGGCCGGGCAGTGAAATGCTAACGGAAGCCGCGAAAAAGGAAAATCCGTTAGCATTACGGCAGTGAAAAGGCTTAGGCCGGGCAGTGAAATGCTAACGGAAGCCGCGAAAAAGGAAAATCCGTTAGCATTACGGAAGTGAAAGGCCTTAGGCCGAGAAGAGAAATGCTAACGAAAGTCGCGAAAAAGGAAAATCCGTTAGCATTACGGCAGTGAAAAGCCTGAGGCCGGGCAGAGAAATGCTAACGGAAGCCGCGAAAAAGGAAAATCCGTTAGCATTAAGGCAGTGAAAAGCCTGAGGCGGAGAAGAGAAATGCTAACGGAAGCCGCGAAAAAGGAAAATCCGTTAGCATTATGGCAGTGAAAAGCCTGAAGCCAGGCAGTGGAAAGCCTGAAGCTGAGAAGAGAAATGCCGAAAAAAACGAGGCAGGAGCCTGCCTCGTTTTCATATGCTTGATAGATAGAGTCTTATTTTTTCGGATCTTCATTAGCCGGAGCCTCATCCGACACACTTTCGTCGTTTATGGTTGCCTCGTTCGAGCTCTGGCCATCATGGGCTGCTTTATCCGCGTCAGTGTTCAGAGCTTCTGTATTTGCGCCTTCCGGTGCGAGAGTCGGATCTTTCAAATACTCGATGTTGTCGATGCCGTCGGCGAAAGAGCCGGGCATTTCATCGAGACCTTTCGGGAGAGAAGCGTGGTCGTGGGTCTCGAGGGCATCGGAGCCTTCCATGCCGCCGACCGAAGGTAACAGTGCTGCTTCGTCGTAGGAAATGTTCTTCGCTTTCAATCGATGGCGAACCCAGTCGTCCAACAGGAAACTGAGAACAGCGACTACGGGAACACCGAGGAACATGCCGATCCAGCCGGCGAGGCTTCCGCCGATCGTGATGGCAAAGATGATCCAGAGCGGGCGAAGACCGGTCGAGTCGCCGAGGATCTTCGGACCCAGGTACAGGCCGTCGAACTGCTGCAGAACCAGGATCAGAATCAAATAGATGATCAGCTGGACGGGGTCGGTCATGAGGATGATCAGGCCGCCGGGGATGGCGCCGATGAACGGGCCGAAGTAAGGAATCATGTTTGTGATGCCGACGATCAAACTGATGACCAGCGCGTACGGAAGGTGCAGGATGGTCATGGCGATGAAGCAAAGGATGCCGATGATGATCGAGTCGATGGTTTTGCCGACCAGGAAACGGCTGAATACGTGGTTACAGGTGTTTAATGTCGAAATGATCGAGTTCGCGTGTTTCTCGCGGAAGATCGCACGGATCAGACGCGAAGAAGCGCGGCCCAGTCGGTAACGGTCCACGATCATGTAGATCGAAACGATGATGGCAATAAACAGATAGAAAATAAAACTTACCGCGCTGATGACACTGGAGAAGACCTTCATCAGGAATTCTTTCGTGAAGACATCGTTCTGGAATTCTTTGATCATTTTGGGCAATGTATCGGTGACCTGTTCGCGGATCTGCGCCATGTTCAGCGAAGGAAAGCGATCCTGCAAGCCTGCCAGCCAGTGGTCGATCTGATCCGGCCAGTCCTGTGCACGCGTCATCAGGTCGCTGATACTCTGACCGACTTGCGGGATCAGGAAGACCAGGATGATCACGATGAAGCCGAAGAACAGAAGGTAGGACAACAGGAGGGACACCAGGAGCCGGATCTTAGCGGATTTGACTTTCAGGACACGCGCCAGGAAGTATCTGTCCAGACGTTGCACCAGCGGGTTCAAAAAGTACGCCAGAAGAAAACCGACCAGGAACGGCCAGATCGCTTTGATCAAGGCGTTGAAGCCGGCCTGAACGATATCCCAGGAAAAGATCATTTTTACGATCACTGCGCTGATGGCGATCGTTATGATCGCATAGACGCTGATCGTATAGTATTTGGAATCTATGTCAAAACGGTTTTTGTTGGAACGGTTTTTCACGATGAAACACTCCTTCCCGGCACCGATCTCCTCCCATGGCTCGGAAAATGGAATCAGTGCGAAGATATACTAATAATTTAGCATATTTTTCTTGAAATCACAACCTGAAAAGCATAGGAAAATCATGAAAAATCGGCCGCGGAAAGAATGTCGAAAAAAAGTGTGAAAATTTTTAAAAAAACTGCTTGCATTTTTCGGGGAGTTGTTATATAATCGTACTTGCCTGTTGTGAGGGAAACAAATTTACTCCGAAGGCACAAACAAAATATGCGCGATTAGCTCAGTTGGTAGAGCACCTGACTCTTAATCAGGGTGTCCAGGGTTCGAGCCCCTGATCGCGCACTTAAGGTTCGAGTTTGACAGACGCAGGAGCTGTTGGGCCCGGGCTTTTTTTTGTCCGAAAACGCTCGTGAACGGCGTTTTCCGGCCGCATGGCTCACTGCTTGCCGCAAGCTCCGCGCTGTCGGCGCCTTGCATTTGACTTTGTTTTGTGTTATGATTAAAGATAGATTTCTATGTGATCAAGGGGGTACGAAATGTCCATACCTAAGAACGAAACACCTAAAAAGGACGATGCGAAGGCGCAGTCCGCGAAGAAGAATGATATTGCATTTTCCCTGTTGAAAGCCAGAGAGCCGTGGTCGATGAGGGGAAAACTGATCTTCTGGCCGGTGTCGCTGATCCTGTCGTTTGTCATCACGGCGCTCTATTTATTCCTGATCATGCACATATGCTACTCTGCTCTCGGCGAAGGCAGCTATCTTTTGGATAAGCCGCAACTCCTCGCAGCCGGGCTGGGCCTTTTTGCCATTTTTTTCCTGATCGAGTACGCCGTTCGCGGCGGCAACCGCCATTTATCGATCGTTGAATTCTGCGCGTCGGTGTATGTGGTCCCTTCGATCGTTTATGGTATCTTATGTGCGGTATTTCACTCGAATATGGATAAACTTCTGAACAACACGATGGACCGGTTTTATGAAGATGCCGCCTTTGGCTATTTTCTGTTCCTTTTGATGTTCTGTTATGTTTTCTTCGCATTCCTGATCCGTTGCTTCGTTGCATTTCTCGGTCTCATGTCTGAGTATGCGAAGATGAAGAAGTATCAGAATAGCAAGAAAAAGAAACAGTAAGTCAAGATCTGTAAGGTTGATTACGGAGGGCATATGGAACTTCTCATTATCATTGCGATGGGGCTGATCCTTTTGTTCATGTTGGGCTATACTCTGTGGCCCCTGGTTTCCGGTGTGCTTTTTTTGGCGTTGATGTTTGCTATCGTGTGCGAACTGTTCTTCGTGATCTCCGGTGTCCTGTGGCTCCTGGCGCGTCGCCGGACGGCGAGATATCTGGGGCTTTCGGACGATGACGGACCGGCGAGTTTCGCCTACTACGAGATCGACGGAGAGGAGTACCGAAACATATTCCCGACCGACGTTTTTATGCGCCGTTTCCTCTACCGAAAGGAAGAGACCCGTGTCCGACTCTGGAAGAGAAAGAAGAACAGTTACGTTTTTGACCGCGTCACGACGATCATCATCGTCCTCGGCCTGGTATCATTTGCCGTGATCATTATTTTACTGTTAACGTTTGTCCGGTAAGCCGGAAGAAGCGAGGTTATATGAGAAATATAAGAAGGTGGCCGGCCTACGTGCTGCTCACCATCATGATGTGTCTGGCTCTGGCCGGATGCAGTTGCAGTCGGAAAAATAAGAAGACGGAACCTACGACCGGGTATGATGTAGAGATCGTAGATGCTACAAAAACTGCTGCGGCCAATGTTACCACAGAAGCCGTGAAGGCACCGGAAACCACGGCGCCCGAGGCAGTGATGCCCGGCACGGAAGCGCCGACGAAGGCACCGGAAACGGAAGCGCCGACGACTTCGGTTTCGACAGAATCCCCTACGACAAAGGCTCCGGAGACAACGACGACTCCGACGGAAGCGCCGACAACGAAGGCGCCCGAAACGACGGAAGCACCCACCACGGCTGCGCCGACGACCGCGGCCATCGATGAAAACGGTACCTACACTTCGAAGGAAGACGTGGCGCTGTATATCCACACATACAATAAGCTCCCGAGCAACTATATCACGAAGCAGGAAGCGGAAGATCTGGGCTGGATCAGTTCCAAGGGAAACCTGAAGAAAGTGGCGCCGGGTAAGAGCATCGGCGGCGACCGCTTCGGCAACTATGAGGGCAAACTGCCTAAGGCGCGGGGCCGCAGTTACACGGAATGTGATATCGATTTCGATGGCGGTTACCGCAACAGTAAGCGCATCATTTTTTCAAACGACGGCCTGATCTTCTATACGGAAGACCATTACGAGACGTTTGAGCAACTGTACCCGTGACGATCGGAGCGGGCAGCTCTGAAGTTTAAGAAGGAGTCGAAACCGGTCGGAGGTAAACAGATGGAAATATTGGTGATCGACGGAGAGCAAGTCTCCGATATGAAGCAACTGCACGAGAGGATCGCGACGCAGCTACATTTTCCGAGACATTACGGAAAGAACCTGGACGCTTTGTATGACTGCCTGACGGATATGCGGGACGTGGAGATCCACGTGCATAACTACGGCGCGCTGAAGGAGCGCGTGGGCAATGCGAATGCAGAGGGCCTGATGGATGTGTTCCTGGATCTTTGCGCGGCGCGGCCGGAGTGTGCCCTGCATGTGGCGCCGGCGCCGGCGACGGAAGTCGGGACGTTTGACGAGATCCTGGACGAAACCGGCGAAGAGGAGACAGAGCAGGAGCAGGAATTGGAGAACAGAGAGGAGACCTGGTAGATGGTCAAAGACAGTTTACTCAGAAAATATGCGAGACTTATCGTCCGCGTGGGCGTGAATGTGCAGCCTGAGCAGGAAGTCGAGGTTTATGCCGCGGTCGACCAGACCCGGCTCGTACATATGGTGGTGGCGGAGTCTTACGCCGCCGGCGCTTCCGCCGTCCGTGTCGAGTGGCAGGACGAGGAACTGACGCGCCAGAATTATAAGCATATGTCGCTTCGGAAACTGTCTCGCGTGCACAAATGGCAGCGCGAGAAGATGAAGCAGAAGGTGAAGGATCTGCCGTGCCAGATCCACATTGTGTCCGACGATCCGGACGGACGCAATGGCGTTGACGTTCAGAAGATGATGAAGGCCAATGCTGCGCGGGCGAAGGTGTTCAAACCGTACCGCGACGAAATGGAGAATAAATACCAGTGGGTGATCGCCGCCGCATCGTCCGAAAAATGGGCGAAGAAGGTGTTTCCCGAGGAGACGACCGCGCAGGCCGTCGACCATTTGTGGAAGCTGATCTTCGAGTGTGTGTACCTGGACGAAGAGAGCGATCCGATCGAAAATTGGAAGGCGCATAATCAGCGTTTCATCGAGAAGTGCGAGTGGCTGAATGCCCAGCATTTCACAAAACTGCGTTACCACAGCGCGAACGGGACCGATTTTGAGGTCGGCCTGATCCCGACGGCGCAGTTCATGGGTGGCGGCGAGTATTCGACGCAGAACATTTACTACAACCCGAACATGCCGACGGAGGAGATCTACACATCGCCCATGCGCGGGCAGGCCGAGGGAACGCTGGTCGCGACGAAGCCGCTGTCTTATCAGGGGCAGTTGATCGACGGTTTTTCCGTGACGTTTAAGGACGGCAAGGTCAGCGAAGTTCATGCGAAGACGGGCGAGGAGCTGTTGCAGAAGATGGTGCAGATGGATCCGGGCGCGTCGTTCCTGGGCGAGGTCGCGCTGGTGCCGAAGGAGTCGCCGATCAACGTTAGCAACGTGCTGTTCTACGAAACGCTGTTCGACGAGAATGCGAGCTGCCACGTGGCGCTCGGCATGGGATTTTCCAACGTCCTGCAGGACTTCGAGAAGATGGACGATAAGGAGATATTGGCCGCGGGCATCAACGACTCCATCATCCACGTGGATTTCATGATCGGCAGCCCGGACCTGTCGATCGTCGGCATCAAGGCAGACGGAAGTGAAGTGCCTGTGTTCAAGGACGGGTCATGGGCGTGACAATGGGGACGGTTCCACATGTCACATTTTCCGAATCGAAAAACTAGATAAAATCAGCGTGACAGACGTGAGGGAAGGTGACAAAAAGAACCGTCCCCACTGTCACATGGGAGTTGAGTATGGGAGAGGATGAGAAGAAGGTGCCCGACATTCCGATGCCGGACGGGGGCCGATTTAAGGATAAGAAGTGGTTGATGATCACCGTGATCGGCCTGATGGTCGTGGTCGCGATCATTATCATGATCAAAGTGTTGCCCGGAAAGAAAGATGGACCGGACGAGGTGGCCTCAAATTCGACGACAGCGAGTCAGGAGGGCTCGGCAAATGCTTCGCAGCCCGGAAAGACTGAGGATGCGACCGGTACCGATAAGACCGACGCAGCCGATCCGTCGAAGGATGCGACGAAGCCGACCGAGTCGAAGCCGGCGGAGTCAAAACCGGAGGAAACCAAGCAGGATCCGAACGGGACCGAGCCGACGAAGGAAGATCCGGAGCAGCCGACCGGTAAGTCGGCGCTGAACACCGGAAATCTGTCCGCGTATTCCACGACTTACGAGGGTACGAAG
>JAFZPG010000061.1 GCA_017550425.1 Lachnospiraceae bacterium
AATGCGAAGGTGTCACGGTCGTGGATGAGTTCCTCGAGCTGTGCGTGTGCCTCCATCAGGATGGTTCCGCCGGGGGTCTCATAAACGCCGCGGGACTTCATGCCTACGACACGGTTCTCAACGATATCCACGATGCCGATACCGTGCTTGCCGCCGATGGCGTTGAGTTTTTTGATGATCTCGGAGACCTTCATTTTCTCACCGTTCAGGGCTACCGGAACGCCCGCTTCGAAAGAGATGGAAATGGTCTCGCCTTCGTCCGGAGCATGCTCGGGATAGGTTCCGAGTACGAGAAGGTGCTCGTAGTTGGGAGCATTGGCCGGATCCTCGAGTTCCAGACCCTCGTGGCTGATATGCCACAGGTTGCGGTCACGGCTGTAGCTGGAGTCGGAAGAGAACGGAAGTTTGATGCCGTGAGCCTCGCAGTATTTGATCTCGTCTTCACGGGATGACATCTTCCATGTATCGCTGCAACGCCAGGGAGCGATGATCTTGAGATCCGGAGCCAGAGCCTTGATGCCGAGCTCGAAACGAACCTGGTCGTTGCCCTTACCGGTAGCGCCGTGGCAGATCGCTACAGCGTTTTCCTTACGTGCGATCTCGACCAGCTTCTTAGCGATGAGCGGTCTCGCCATAGAGGTACCGAGGAGGTATTTGTTTTCGTAAACGGCGTTCGCCTGTACGCAGGGAACGATGTAATCGTCGCAGAACTCATCTACAACGTCCAAAATGTAAAGCTTTTCGGCGCCTGAGTATTTCGCACGGGCCTCCAGGCCGTCGAGCTCATTGCCCTGACCGACGTCGATACAGCAGCAGATTACTTCATAATCATAGTTTTCCTTTAACCACGGGATGATGGCGGTCGTGTCCAGTCCGCCGGAATAGGCAAGAATTACTTTATCTTTCATATGCGTCCTCCTAAATGTGCATATTTTGTCTCGTTTGAGACCTGGTTCAATGCAATTCATTATACACCTGAAAGCATTGAATTACAAGCCTTTTTAGAGGCGGAAAACAAAAAGACTTGTCTATTACGTTGCTTAGTGGTATACTAACATAGTGTGTGCGGGCAGAGCCTGAGAGGGGGCGGCGCTACCCTGCCGACAGGAGGTTTTATTCATGAATACCGGAAATACAGGCGACCACGAGGGACGCAGTCAGGAAGAACGTGCCAGAGAGTTTGCACGCATCCTGGAGCAACAGAAGCGTATGGAGGCTCAAAACGAAGCCGAAACCCGTGAGCGGTCGACCGAAAGAATAGCGGCGCATCGTCGCACGACGTCGCTGTCGCGGACCAAAAGAGCGAAACAGAAACGAAGAAGAAAGATCATCCGAGGGATCTGCATTGCGATCCTGATCCTGGCCGTTCTCTTTTTGATCGGTTGGTTTGCGATCAATGCGATCTTACATCATTTTGCATCAAAACTGATACAGGAAGACCTGGATTCCATTTCGACGATGGCGCCGGATGCAACGCTCGATGATAACGAGGAGGGTCCCGAGTCTACGGCTGAGCCCGTTACCGACTCACCGTCGGAAGAGATAGCGGAACTGCAGAGTCAGATCGATATCATCATTCAGCGCAGAACTACGGAGGCAGAGACGGAAGAGCCTTTCGGCGGAAAGCCGGAAGAGACCGAGGAGCCGACCGTGGCTCCCGAACTGAAAAAAGACGGCATCATCAACATATTGCTTGTGGGTATCGATGCGCGGGCACATTTAAACGGACGTGCCGATGCGATCATTGTCCTGACGATCAACGAAAATCAGAATAAGATCTACATGACGAGCATCATGCGTGATGTATATGTTGCTATTCCCGGACGGAACAGCGACCGTATCAATGCATCCTATGCATATGGCGGCATGCCTCTTTTGATCGACACGATCGAAGAGAATTTCGGCGTTCGTATCGATTACTATGCACGCGTGGATTTCCTTTCCTTCATTTACGGCATTGACGTGGTCGGCGGTGTTAAAATCGAGATCACCGAGGAGGAACGCCATTGGATCAATGAATATCTTAACGAGATCAACGCTCTTTACGGGCGTGGCGAACATACAGACCATCTGGCCGAGGGACAGATCGGAGAGCAGCATCTGAACGGATGTCAGGCACTGGCCTATGCGCGTATCCGCTATGTCGGTTCGGACTATGCGAGAACGCAGCGTCAGAGAAATGTGATCAATGCGGCCGTGAAGCAAATGAAGAGTCAGTCTCTTTCCGGCATGATCGACACGTTGAATACGGTCCTGCCTCTGATCACGACCAACATTCCCGAGGATATGCTGGTCGAACTGGCATGGAGTGCGCCGGCCTTCTTCAAGTACGATATCGTCGAGAAGAGGATCCCGTACGGTAATTCCGCAAAGAGCGTGACCATCGATAAGAAACAGGTACTCAGTGTCGATTTCGACCTGAATTCACAGATGATTCAGAGTATCGTAAACGGAACCAACGAAGAATAGCACAGGCTGTCATAGGATAAACAAACAGCGGAGGTTTTTATGGAACGAAAGAGCGCATGGAAGAGGTACAATGAGGAACAACTGACCGATCTGGAGCAGTTCGCGACGGACTATAAGGAGTTTATCTCCGAGTGTAAGACCGAGCGTGAGTGTGTGAACCGGGCGGTTTCCATGGCAAAAGTCTGCGGGTTCAAAAACCTGCAGGAAGTGATCGCGCGGGGCGAGGTATTGGTGCCCGGCGACCGTGTGTACAGCGTGCAGATGGGAAAGCAGATCATGCTGGCAGTCATTGGCCGCGAGCCCATCGAACGTGGCATGCGTATCATCGGCGCGCATATCGACTCGCCGCGTATGGACATTAAGCAGAACCCGCTGTATGAGGCCGGAAAGATGGCTTACATGGACACGCATTACTATGGCGGCATCAAGAAGTACCAGTGGGTGACACTGCCGCTGGCGTTGCACGGCATCGTATGCAAGAAGGATAAGAGCGCAGTCAGCCTGTCCATCGGCGAGGACCCCGAGGATCCCGTATTCTGCGTGACGGATCTGTTGATCCATCTCTCTTCCGAGCAGATGGGAAAGCCCGCTTCGCAGGCCATTGAAGGTGAAAAACTCGATCTTTTGATCGCGGGACGTCCGAAGTTCACCGTTTCTGCGGATAAAGACGGCGACGCGAAGGAAGATAAGGATAAAGAAAAGGAAAATGTGAAGAGTCTCGTGCTGGATAAACTGCGTGACATCGGCATCGATGAGGCGGATTTCCAGTCAGCAGAACTGGAAGTGGTTCCGGCCGGCCCTGCGCGTGACATGGGCTTAGATCGCAGCATGATCCTGGGCTATGGTCATGACGACCGTTCCTGTGCATATCCGACGCTGATGGCGCTGTTGCACATGGACACGCCGAGATTTACATCCGTCGGCCTTTTGGTCGATAAAGAGGAGATCGGCAGCGTCGGCGCGACCGGCATGCATTCGAAGTATTTCGAGAACATGGTGGCGGAAATGATCAACTGCATGACCGACTACACCGACCTGAAGTTGCGCCGCGCGCTTATGAATTCCAAGATGCTCTCCTGCGATGTCAGCGCCGGATTTGATCCTCTGTACGCAGCTTCGTTTGAGAAGAAAAATGCCGCACACATGGGTTGCGGTGTCGTATTCAATAAGTTCACGGGTTCCCGCGGAAAGAGCGGTTCGAACGACGCGAACGCCGAGTTTATCGCGGATATCCGCGCTGCACTCGATACAGCCGGCGTAACTTACCAGACGGCCGAACTGGGCCGCGTGGATGAGGGCGGCGGCGGCACCATCGCCTACATCATGGCGAACTACGGCATGCAGGTCATCGATTGCGGCGTGCCCGTGCTGAACATGCACGCACCCTGGGAGGTCATCAACAAAGCCGACCTCTACGAGGCAATGCGGTGCTATGAGGCATTCTTAGATCTATAATGATACTAGGCTCGTGAGAGTTCGAAGAACGGAACGATCCGTAGTATCATTAAAAAGAATAACTCGGGGGCTGTCTGTCAAAGACAGTCCCCGTTTTTTGTTGACCACTCATAGTTTTTGATGGCGTATGAGTTTCTTTTTGTGCAAAATGACGGAGCATATCGAAACTGTCGGAAAGTTTACTCCGAAATCCTACAAAAAACCGTTGAAAAGCCGTCGATTCTTCTAGTTGCGCGTTATGGAAATATCGGTTACAATGCGATCAGCAGGACGGGAGATGCCTATGACCGGTCTGCTGAAGGGAATTAGAATGTTCGGGCTTTGGAGGCTTCAGGGCCCGCACGAGAAAAGAGGTGTTGAATGGATATGCTTAGAGAATTTTTGGCATGCAGAAACAACGAAGAGAGATTTGAAATGTTTAACAAGACATTCGCTTTTCAGTGGTCTGACTCGGAGATGCAGGCATTGTACCGCATCCTGAACCTCGGTGAGGTCGATGAGACCATGACTGCCAGAGAGAAGTACCAGATGGTTTACGACGCTCTGAAGGAAAGAAAAGCAGCTTAATAATCGTTTGATCTCGATCTTCGCCGATCCTGCCGCAAACGAAAGAACGCGCCGTGTGAGCCAGGCTCACGCGGCGCGTTTGGTTTTATTCGATCTCCTGCGAACTGAGTTCTTCCCAGGTCTCATACAGTCCGGTCAGTTCCTCCTCGATGGCCTGCTTTTCTTTCTGCAGTTCCATCAGACGCGGAACGTTGGTAAATACTTCCTCCTGTGTCAGCAGTTCGTCGATCTCGCGGTTTTGTGTCTCGAGTTCTTCGATCCTCGCCTCACAGCGCGCCAGATCGTTCTTCTGCTTACGCAGAGCTGCCTGGCGACGTTTTTCGGCTTCATAGGAGAGTTTTCCTTCGGTTTCCGGGGCCGAGTCTGCCTTCGCGGAAGAAACCGCATTTGCGGCGTTTAACGCGGCCTGGGCGGCCTGCGCTTTTTTCTCCAGGTAGTAGTCATAATTGCCCAGATAGTTTTTCAGCGAGTGGTCTGTAAGATCCAGGATCCGCGTCGCCGTTTTGTTGATGAAATAACGGTCGTGGGACACGTAGAAAACAGTGCCGGTGTAGGCCAGAAGCGCGTCCTCGAGGATCTCCTTCGACAAAATGTCGAGATGGTTCGTCGGCTCATCGAGGATCAGGAAGTTTGCGTTCGTGAGCATGAGCTTCGCGAGCGATACGCGGCCACGCTCGCCGCCGGACAGGTCGCCGATGCGTTTGAAAACGTCGTCCCCCGTGAACAGGAAGGCGGCCAGCACATTGCGGATCTGCGTGTTGTTCATATTCGGATAGGTGTCGGACAGTTCGTCGAACAGCGTTTTCTCATTATGCAGGACGTGGTGTTCCTGGTCGTAGTAGGCGACTTCGACCTTCGCGCCGAGCACGACCTTACCGCGGTCGGGCGTTTCCAATCCGTTCAGGATACGAAGGATCGTCGTCTTTCCGGTGCCATTGCCCCCGATGAGAGCGACGCGCTCGCCTCGACGGATATCGATATCCAGGTCGGAGAACAGGTTGAGGCTTCCGTAAGACTTCGTCAGCCCACGCACCGTCAGCACGTCGTTGCCGCTGACGACGGCCGGGTTCAGCCGGATGGTCATGGTGTCGTCATCGGTGATGGGCTTCTCCAGCACCTCGATCTTATTCAGCATCTTCTCGCGGCTCTCCGCTCGCTTGATGGACTTCTCGCGGTTGAATGAGCGCAGCCTTTCGATAACCTGCTCCTGATGGTGGATCATCGCCTGCTGGTTCTCATATTGATGCATCTGCACTTCGAGCATTTGCTTCTTTCGGGTGATAAACTCGGTGTAGTTGCAGTTGTAAACATTACAATGTGTGTGGTCAATGTCAATGATCTTCGTCACGACGCGGTCCAGAAAATATCGGTCGTGGGAGACGATCAGAACGCTGCCCACGTAGCTGCGCAGGTAGTCCTCCAGCCACAGGATCGAATTGAGATCCAGGTGGTTCGTGGGCTCGTCGAGCAGCAGAAGGTCGGGCTTGATCAGCAGGAGACGGCCCAGGGCTACACGCATGCGCTGACCTCCGGACAATGTCTGCGTCTGTCGTTCAAAATCCTCCTCGGAAAAACCGAGGCCCTTCAAAATACCGGTGACCTCGCTCTGGTATGCGTAGCCGCCGCCGCTTTCGAACGCGTGATCCACACGGGTGTACGCCGCCATGACGGCCTCCAGTTCCTCCCCGGAAACTTCCTTCATCTTATGTTCCAGTTCGCGCAGTTTCTGCTCCAACTCCAGCAGCTCGCCACGCGCGCTTAGCATGGTCTCCAGGATCGTGAGCGAACCCGTCATTTCCTGGTGCTGCGCCAGATAGCCGACGCTGATGTCCTTCTGGAGCGTGATCTGGCCGACATCGGGCTCCATTTCCCCTACGATGATCTTCAAAAGGGTAGACTTACCCGCGCCGTTGACCCCGACGATCGCGGCTTTCTCGTTCGCTTCTATGTGGAAGGTCACGTCATCCAGGACGACCTTCTCGGTAAATTCTTTCCGGATGTGACCGGCTGCCATTATCATGATAAGCTCCCATGAGACAGGGGCAGGCCCGCTGTCTGTTCTTTCTTTCGGCGGGACGCGAAAGCGCCGCCATGTACCATCTTAATGGAAAAACGCGGAAAATGCAAGATTGTATTTTCGGGTGAAAAGCGGTATAATACTATCAGGTGAAAAATGCGCGTGCATTGACCCAAATAATGAAAGACCAGGAGGATTTTCAAATGGATATCAAGGCAAAAGTAGAAGAGATCGTTTCGAAGGTAAAAGATGATCCGAAGATGCAGGAGCGGTTCAAGACCGAGCCCACAAAAGTCGTAGAAGAGGTTGCGGGCGTTGACCTTCCCGAGGATCAGATCGACAGCGTGATCTCCGCAGTTAAGGCGAAGATCAACGTGGACGATATCACCTCTAAGATCGGCGGACTTTTCGGAAAGAAGTCGGATTGATCGTATGATAAAAAATGTCATTTTTGACATCGGAATGGTTCTGGTCCATTTCCGTTACCGCGAATACATGCAGGAACTCGGAATGACGGACGAGCAGATCGAGGCTGTGGCGTCGCACATGATATTCAACCCCTTGTGGAATGAATTCGACCGCGGCGCGCGGCCTTTTTCGGATGTTTTGGACGAGATGAAGGCGGCGCATCCGGACGAGGCGGCCCTGTACGACCGCTTCTGGGAGGACCCCACGCGCCTGTGCCTGAGCTTCCCGACGACCCGCGAATGGCTTTCGGGCCTGAAGGCGCGGGGCTATAAGCTCTACCTGCTGTCGAACTACCCGGCGGATCTGTTCCGCCGCCACTGGGAGAACACCTTTTCCTTCACGGACCTGGTCGACGGCAAGGTGATCTCCTACGAGGAGAAACTGACGAAGCCTGAGCCGGGTATCTATCAGGTGCTCTTGGACCGCTATCATCTGGATCCGGCCGAATGCGCCTACCTCGATGACCGCCCGGCCAATGTCGAGGCGGGTAAAACCTTCGGCATGCACTGCATCGTAGTCGACGGCGGCCAGGAAAAAGCCATAGAAGATCTGGAGAAAATACTGTGAGAATAAACATCGGCGGCGGGCCTTCAGGCCTGCCGCCGATCTTGTATATACTTATGAATGATACTGGGATGCTACGAGTTTATCGCCGCCGTACATCTTACGAAGCTTCGGCTTCTCGATCTTGCCGGTAGGGTTGCGCGGGATGTCAGCGAAGATGATCTTGCGGGGGCGCTTGTAACGGGGCAATGCCTTGCAGAAGGTGTTGATATCATCTTCCGTAGCGGTCTCGCCCGGCTTCAGCTCGATGATAGCCGCGGTGATCTCACCCAGACGCTTATCGGGGATACCGATGACTGCGACGTCTTTGATCTTATCGTTGGAACGCAGGAAATCTTCGATCTGCACGGGGTAGATGTTCTCGCCGCCGGAGATAACGACGTCCTTCTTACGGTCAACGAGGTAGATGAAACCGTCCTCGTCTTCCTGGGCCATGTCACCGGTGTAGAGCCAGCCGTCGTGGAGAACCTCTGCGGTTGCCTTCGGGTCGCGATAGTAGCAGGTCATGACGCCGGGGCCCTTTACAGCTAGCTCGCCGACCTCGCCCTGCTTCACGGTCTCGCCGTTCTCGTCGATGATCTTAACTTCCCAGCCGTAGCCGGCCTTACCGATCGCTCCGACCTTATGTTCATTTTCCACGCCCAAATGTACGCAGCCGGGTCCGATGGACTCGGACAGACCGTAGTTCGTGTCATACTGATGATTCGGGAAATGCTTCTTCCAACGGGCGATGAGGCTCGGCGGCACGGGCTGCGCGCCGATGTGCATGAG
>JAFZPG010000062.1 GCA_017550425.1 Lachnospiraceae bacterium
CAGTATGGAGAAATGGCTCCTGGATAGAGAGGAAACAGCGAAATGAAATGTTACAGTTGCGGCGGCGAAGTCAGTTTAACGGATGAAAAATGTCCGTACTGCGGAAGAAGCCTTAAGGAGACTGCCGGTCATCGGGAAGACAAGAAACAATACGAACAGCGCAGCGAAAAGGCAAAAGGAAAACTGGCTAAGGCGATTTCCGGACATATACCGATCGTGATCAGCGCAGCTGTCATGATCTTACTCATCATCGGGATCTGCGTGGCTGCTTATATAAAGGACAATGCTTATCATTTTCGCAGCGATGCTGCGCGCAGGGAATCCGTGAAGAAGTATGACGAGTACACCGTGAAGATCAACGAATACCTGAATGCCGGAGATTATACCGGATTTGCGGCGTTCAAGGAATATCACAATATCGCCGAGTATGAGGAGCCGTACGACGATCTGAACCTGTTGTGGGATGTTGTACAGGATTATACCCGACTGGTCTCGAATGTTGAGGATGCAATGATGTATGGGCCGGAAGCCAGAAGGTACAGTCCGGAAACGGATATCTTCAACTGCCGGTCGGCGATCGACAACTTCTATCATGATTTTGAGTATCATCGTTCCGAGATCGAAAAAGATAAATACAGCGAATATATGTTGGACATGAAGAAGAAAGCAGACCTGATCCTGAAGATCTACCTGGGCATCGGTGAAGACAAACTCGATGACTTCCTGGCAGGCTCGATCAACGAGAAAGAAGCATATCTGGAGGAGGTGATCCTGCATGATTAAGAAGATCATTTTCGGCATCTCGATCATTGTAAACGTGATCCTGGCGGTGGTGCTGGTCATCAATATCCGGGACGCCAAAGAGAAGCTGGAATTTGCGTATGTAGAGAAAGACACGATCCGCCCGGACAGTCTTCGGATGTATCTGGACAGAGAGAATTACGGAACTGCGGCTTCCCTGTCCCATCCTATCCGTGGCGGCGCCGAGGTTGCGGAAGAATATGAGGATTATTATCTCCTCGGTGAGTATGCAGATCTGCTGTTCCTGAAAGAGGTCTTTGAAGAAGCGGGCAATGCAGACACCGTCCGCTCGTGTGAACAAAGGCTGAAGGAAATAACGGAGAAAATGCCGGAGTATTCGGCAATATTTGAAAAGATGCGTTGGAGTTTGAACCAAGCGTTGGGAGAGTAGAAAAGATGGAAAAATTGATCGTGTGCGCGAGTTGCGGCGCGGAATATGATTCGGAACTGGTGCGTTGCCCCTATTGTGGCACAGCCTATGCGCCTGCCGAGGAAAAAGAATATATGCAGCAACTGGATGAGACCCGGAAAGAACTGGAGGCGCATAAAGAAGACGGCATAAAAAGCATGAAAAAAGGGCTCGGAAGAGTGATCCTCCTGACCGTTCTGGCAGTTGCCGTGATCGTACTGCTCATAGTCGGAGGACTTTGGCTCTCGAAATCCGGTGAGAATGACAGAGATGCAAAAAAGAAAGAAGAATTCCTGAATCATCTCGGAGTTACCACACAGGCAGAGGAGGGCCCGGAGAGATGACGTGCAAAAACTGTAAGCATACGCTGGGCCCGGAGGACCTTAAGTGCCCGAAATGCGGAGCAGAAAACCCGTTTGCGCTTCAGCATGCACAGAACATGCAGCAGCATGAAGGGGAGTTTTCAAAGACCGAAAAAGAGGTGGAAGCCGCCACGATATCGATCAAAGAGATCGGCACCCGGGCGGTGATCATCATTGCCCTTTTGATCGGATCCATCGTCATGTATATGATCAGCGTTCATAATTATGCCGATCCGCATCCGGAAGTGGCTGTGCAGAAGGACGCCGTGAAAAACGCGGCTGCCTATGCCGACGAAATGGACGGTTATTTGCGCGCTGGGGATTATATGGAGTTTATGAATTTCGTATACGGCCATGATATCCAATTTGTCAACGCAGATGCATATGACCGGTTTTATTATATCCAACCGGTAGCGAAAGACTATTACGAGTGTATCAAACATCTGGAGTACATGATCCTGCGGTCCGACGACCCGGATTATTTTGACAGTCTGAATACGAATATCAGTAATTTCTGCATGTATTTCGATTCGTTTTGTGAGACGACAAAAAACGCAAAAACACGCGAAAAGAACGAAGAATACCAAAAATTCATCACAGACATGGAAGAGGAGATCCGATGTGCCCTGATGGGATATTGCTCCATGGATGATGAGGCGTTTGAAACGTTTATGGGCCTGAGCCAGGCAAAAAAAGCAGTGGAGCTGGAAAGGATATTGCGGCATGAATAAGAAGATAAAACTCATCATGAATATCGTTATCGGAATTGTCGGCCTGGCTTTTTTGCTTATGTTGATCTATATGATCACGTCATTCGAATATGCAGGAAGAGAGAAAGAAGATCCTCTTCCGACAGATCTGTCGGTTTTTGAATACAAGTTGAAACATAAGGCATACAACGAGATCCTGAGTACGTATTATGCGCAGAGATTGAGTGAACTTTCCGCGCCTGAGGGCTATGAAGATATGTTCCATGTGGCGGAATACACACACGCCGCATTTATGTCCGAAATCTATAGCACCAAAGGAGATGCAGGGAAGATCGCGGCCAATGCCTCGAAACGCGAAACGATCAAAAAAACGCTCGGGAAATATGCCTATATCACAGATGAAGTGGATGATATGCTGAAGTAGCATTTCGGAATGACAGAAGGAGAACGAAGAAAATGATACGAAAGATCACTGAGGCGGATGTGAAGGAGTGCGTAGCCGTTATTCGGGAGAGTTTTCAGACCGTAGCCGACGAATTCGGTTTTACGAAAGAGAATGCCCCACGGTATACCTCTTATGCGACGGATGAGGAGCGGATCGAAACGCAGATGAACGTTGAACGCCGTCCCATGTTCGGCTATTTTACAGAGGACCGGATGGTGGGGTATTACTCCCTGATGCACAAGGAAGGCAGTAAGGATTGCGAACTGAACAACCTGTGCGTTTTGCCGGAATACCGTCATCGGAAGATCGGCGCAAAGCTTCTGGAGCATGCCTTTGATACTGCGATCGAGAGAGGCTGCTCTATGATGCGGATCGGCATCGTGGAAGAGAACCGGCAGATCCGGGAATGGTATGAAAAACACGGATTTGAACATGTCGGCGCCAGAAAGTTTGAGTTTCTTCCGTTTACCAGCGGGTTTATGATCAAACGTCTGGTCGAGCCCAAACCCTGGGATCCTTCGGAGGCCGGCCTGTATCGTTACGAAACGCATTTACATACGGTGGAAAGCAGTGCCTGCGGCATGACTCCGGGCAGAGAGTATCCTGCCATTTTTAAAGAAAGAGGTTACGACGGGATCTTTATCACCGATCATTTCTTCCACGGAAATACCCGCCCTTCGCGAGAACTGCCCTGGCCGGATTATGTCGATGCTTACATGAAAGGCTATGAAGAGGCAAAAAAAGCCGGAGATGAGATCGGTTTCAAGATGTTTTTCGGCATTGAGGAAAACTTTGAGGGCGACGAATACTTGATCTACGGCGTGGATAAAGCGTTTCTGCTTTCGCATCCGGAGATCCCGCATTGGACGCGTGAAGATATGATCCGCGCAGTTCACGAGGCCGGCGGCGCGGTCATGCAGGCGCATCCGTTCCGCGATCGTGATTACATCAAAAAGATCCACTTGTATCCGGAAGATATAGAAGGGATCGAGGGCATCAATACGGCCAATTCGGCCAATGATAACTTGGCGGCGCTTTGTTATGCTTTGCATTTCGGCCTGATGATCCAGGCCGGGTCGGATACTCACTTTAAGTGGGCCATCGGCGACGGGAACGGAGGTGTTCTGTACGATACACCGATCACTTCCGAGGTCGATTATGCGAACCGCCTGCTTCGTCGCGAGAAACCGATCATTTTCTTCCCGGACGAATTATTTGACGGCCTGGGCGGGTTGAAGGTCAAACTTCCCGCCGAGATCCGGAGAAACGGAAAGTGGGAGGAACTGGACATCGAGGAGATGCAGACTTGGTTTACGGAAGCCGAAGCGACCGTAGGGGATGCATCCTCACAGCCGGAGAAACTGGCGCGTGAGATCGCAAAAAAACTGGGGGCCAGACCCTGAACGTGACGAAACGCATGAAAATGCGGCAACTCATTCGAAAGGAGATAAACATATATGGAAAATGATTTCTTTGACGTTAACGGATCCGGAAGTCAAACGAATCCGCCGTCTGCGCTCTATTGCCCGAGGTGCGGAGAGAAGATCCCCGCGAACAGTGCATTTTGCCTTTTTTGCGGAAACAGCGTAAGCGGTTTACCAAATCCGCAGATGCAACAGGGCTACGTTCCATATCCCACGCAGGATCCGGTTTCCCTGGCTGCGAAATATGAGCAGTTTCAGACGAGTGTACTGCAGCAGGGACAGCAGGAGATCGTTCGCTGTTCCGCAGTAAGCAAGAGTTACGGAAACACCTAAGCGCTTTCCGCGGTCGATCTGGTTATCGGAAGCGGAAAGGTCATCGGACTTCTGGGCCCGAACGGAAGCGGTAAAACGACGTTGATCAAGCTTCTGTGCGGACTTTTGACTCCGACTGTAGGGACCATCACGATCAACGGGATGAAAGTCGGCCCGGCGACGAAGGCCATGGTATCCTATCTGCCTGACCGGACCTATATTCCCGATTGGATGAAGGTTCGGGAGATCCTGGATTATTTCAGCGATTTCTACGCGGATTTCCGTCGCCCTTTGGCAGAGGCTATGTTGAATGACATGCATATCAATTTTGATGCAGTCATGAAAACATTGTCCAAAGGTAATCAGGAAAAAGTTCAATTGATCTTAGTCATGAGCAGAGACGCAGTGCTTTATCTTTTGGATGAGCCGATCGCGGGCGTCGATCCGGTTGCCAGAGATTATATCCTCGACACCATCATCCGGATGCATAATCCTGCCTCCAGTGTAGTCATCTCTACGCATCTGATCACGGATATCGAGCCCGTGCTGGATGAAGTCATCATGATCAAATACGGTGCGCTGGTGCTTCAAGGCGATGCAAACCGGCTTAGAAATACCTTCGGCAAATCGATCAATGATATTTTCAAGGAGGTGTTTGCGGTATGTTAGGGAAACTTCTTAAATATGAATTTAAGTATTTGGTAAGAGACCTCGCGCGCACTTATATTATTTATGGTGCGGTCCTTTTGTCCGTGATCTTGCTGTTTCAACTGGCGGGTGCAGGCAACAGCGATGGATTTATACTCTCACTTTTCAGCGCATGTGCAACGGCATATGTTATCTTTACGATCGTTCTTGTAATTCTGACTATTGCGCGAAATGTGCGGAGGTTTAAAAGAAATATGTTCAGTCAAGAAGGGTATTTGACAAATACGCTTCCGGTAACTCCCGAGCAACATATCGTGGCTAAGGCGATCGCAGGCGCTGTGAGTTGCGCTGTCAGCTATTTGGTCATCTTTGTAGGGTTATGGATCCTGTTCGTCGGATTGGGCATGGGAAGAGAGATAAGCTCCGTATTTTCATCGCTGGTAAATTATATAAAGCTTAGTTATTTCATTCCCGCATTTCTTTCGACCACCACCGGCTTTCTGGCTGTATTGCTTTGCTTATATTTGGCGGTTTCGATCAGTTCCATGATCGGGGGAAGCAAAGGAAAGGCGGCTTTGCTGGTCATCGGAGCCTATATCGCATATACCATGATCGCATCATTGATAACGACTTCTATCGCTGATCCGAATATATATAGTTACATTGACTCATACACGGACTACGCCGACGCTGTATACAGGACAACTGCTTTGAGAATGTACATCCTCACCATGTTGCATACTGGTATTGCGGCAGCTGAATTCTTTGCCATCGTTCATATCATCAAAAATAAATTGAATCTTCAGTGATCGTATTGCCTGCAAGGGCATAGAGTGTTTAAGAGACGGAGGCAGACATATGGCCGGAAAAACAACATCGGAACAGAAAGTTAAGGTCCCGCAGCGTGTCAAGATGATGCGTAAGATGTGGGCAATGGCTGACGCAAAGAGAGATGAAGGACTTAAAGAGCCCGAAGATGTGGAGAAATTCCGCAACCTTTCCTACGGGCCGTTTGGAGATTCGAACCTGCTGGATGTGTATCGCCCCGTGAAACAGGCGGGACAGACGCTCCCCGTGATCGTGAATGTCCACGGCGGTGGATATTTCTACGGCGATAAGGAACTGTACCGGTTTTATTCGATGCATCTGGCGCAGTTCGGGTTTGCCGTGGTGAACTTTAATTATCGGCTGGCGCCGGAGCACAAATTCCCGGCACCGCTGGAAGATACGATGGCAGTGTTTGCCTGGATCGCCGAACACGCGAAAGAGTATGGACTCGACAGGAAGCATGTCTTCATGGTCGGCGATTCGGCGGGCGCGCAGTTGGTGAGCCAGTTTGCCTGCATCTGGACGAATAAGGCATATGCAAAACTGTTCGGTTTTACGGTTCCGAAGGGCATCCGGTTGTGCGGAATCTCATTGGCCTGCGGCCTGTATGAATTACGTCCGGGGCTTACCGCACCGAATAATGACATTATGCTGGACTACCTCGGCGACATGAGCATGGCTCAGGACGAGCGTACCGAGATCCTCGCCTATATCACAAAGGATTATCCGTCGACGTATGTGTTCTCGTCGGTCTATGACAGCCTGAAGGCAGAGTGCCGTCCATTTGCCGCGTTTCTTCGTAAAAAAGGAATCATGGTCAGTTCCAGGATCTATGGACGGAAAGAAGACACCGAGGCCATGCATGTGTTCCATGTGAACCTTCGCCTGCCGATCGGAGAGCGTTGTAATAAGGATCAGATCGCATTTTTCCGGCAACGGATCAAACAGGGCTGATTGGAAGTGAGATAATGGAAGACAGACAGCGACCTTGTATTCAACTGGAAAACCTGGTAAAAGAATTTCCCTCGGGAACGGGAACGGTGAAAGCTCTGGATGGGATCACGCTGGACCTCTATCCCGGAGAGTTCGTCGTGGTGAACGGCGAGTCCGGGTGCGGCAAATCCACGCTGCTGAACATGATCGGCAGCATGGATGAACCTACGGAGGGAAAGATAAAGATCTTCGGTCAGGACATGACGTCGCTCTCCGAGCGGGAGCGGACGTTCTATCGGCGCCGGGATGTGGGCTTTATCTTTCAGGAGTACCACCTCATGCCGGAATTGACGACCTATGAAAATGTCGAGTTCATTGCCGAACTCGTGAAGGATCCGCTGCCCGTGAGCGAGGTGATCGAAATGGTCGGACTCACGGACGTGGCAGATCATCGCCCCGGACAGCTGTCCGGCGGCCAGCAACAGAGGAACGCCATCGCCCGGGCCATCGTGAAACGCCCGCGGCTTCTTTTGGCGGACGAGCCTACTGCTGCGCTGGATGAGGCTTCCGCCCGCGAGGTTTTGCGCGTATTTGAACGGTTGATCCGGGAGGATAACGCGCAAAAAGAACCGGAGCATAAGACGACGCTCATCCTGGTGACGCATAATCGCGAGATCGCGAAGATGGCGGATCGCGTGGTGGTATTGAAAAACGGCCGGATCGTTTCCGACATATCGCAAACGGATCCGTGCAGTGTTGACATGTTGGAGTGGTAAACATGAAGAAAACGCAAAGAATCCTGTGCGTCCGCTATATGCGAAGCCAGATGGCTGCGTGCATATCCATGTTTATCGTGGCCATGCTCGCCGTCATGGCTTATCTCGGGATCAATGATACTGCGCAGGCCATGAAGAACAACGTCGAGAGGTTCTGGAACGAGACAAAATTCCGGGATATCGAGATCGCCGCTTCGAACTTGCTTTCGGAGGAGGATCTGGCCCGGATCGGGCAGATCGAAGGCGTGGAGGCGGTGGAGCCCGTCTGGTATACGACCGTTCACTCTGCCTCGTACAATGTGGCCGATTTTGACGTTGTCTCTCTGACGGAACAGATCAATACGGTGATCCTCACACAAGGGCGCATGCCGGAGACGGCGGATGAGTGTCTTCTGGAACTGCCGGTCCTGGAAGAATTGGGCCTTTCGGTCGGGGATATATTGGATATAGGCGACGCCGAGGACCTCGTGCATCGCCATTTTGTGATATGCGGGATCGCGCAACATGCGGACCATGCCTGCCTGCCGGTCCATGTTCCGGGAAACCGCTACATGATCGTAAAGAAAGAGGCATTTGATCTGGAGAGCCTGCAGAACCGATGTATGAAGGCAGTTCTGCGAGTCGAAGGGGCAGAAACTTTCGATCGTTTTACTGACACATATCAAGAAACGGTCGCTAAGGTGCTGGATCGGTTATACCTGTTGGCTGCAGGAGACATTGGCCGCGAGATACAGGCACATTCCGGCGACCTGACGCTGGAATCGATCCTCACGA
>JAFZPG010000063.1 GCA_017550425.1 Lachnospiraceae bacterium
GGTCAGCATCGGATTGAACGTATCGGAGATCACGTAGTTTGCAAGGGAAGCGATACGCTCACTGCGCATCGGGTTGCGCTTATACGCCATCGCGGAAGAACCGATCTGGTTCTTCTCAAACGGCTCTTCCACTTCCTTCAGGTGCTGAAGCAGGCGGATATCATTCGAGAATTTGTGCGCGCTGATCGCAATGCCGGACAGAACGTTCAAAATACGGCTGTCCACCTTACGTGTGTAAGTCTGGCCGGAAACTGCAAAACATCCGGCGAAGCCCATCTTATCAGCGATGATCTTCTCGAGCTTTTTAATCTTCTCTTCATCACGGTCAAACAGTTCCATGAAGCTGGCCTGTGTACCGGTCGTACCCTTCGAACCCAGAAGCTTCATAGTGGAGATCAGGTAATCCAGATCCTGATAGTCCATCACGAGATCCTGCAGCCACAGGGATGCACGCTTTCCGACGGTCGTCGGCTGCGCGGGCTGGAAATGTGTGAATGCCAGCGTCGGCAGTTCCTTATACTGGTTCGCGAAATCCGCAAGCTTTGCGATCACATTGATCAGTTTCTTCTGAACCAGGCGCAGAGCCTCTGTCATTACGATGATATCGGTGTTGTCGCCTACATAGCAGGAAGTCGCTCCCAGGTGGATGATGCCCTTCGCCTTCGGGCACTGTACACCATACGCATACACGTGTGACATTACATCGTGACGGACGAGCTTCTCACGCTCTTTTGCCACATCGTAGTTGATGTCGTCAGCATGCTCCTTAAGCTCCGCGATCTGCTCGTCGGTGATCGGAATGCCGAGCTCCTGCTCTGCCTCCGCCAGCGCGATCCACAGCTTACGCCAGGTCTTGAACTTCATGTCCGCGGAAAAGATATATTGCATCTGAGCGCTGGCATAACGTTCGGAAAACGGACTTTGATAACGATCGGTCATAGATACACACTCCTTAATCTGCAAAATACGTGCCAACGGGCACATCCTTACTCATTATAATTATAAGGCATCAAATCGTGCAAATCAAGCAAAACTTGCTACTTTTGAGGGGCCTTCGCCGACGCTGACCACGTAGAACGAAGCGTCATAGCCGATCGCTTTGCAATAGGCCTCGCCCACGCTCTTTACAAAGTCATCCACACTGTCATCGCGGACAATGCTGACCGTGCAGCCGCCGAAACCCGCGCCGGTCATGCGAGTTCCGATCACGCCGTCCACAGCGCAAGCCGCCTCATACAAAGCATCCAGCTCCGCTCCCGTCACTTCAAAATCATAACGCAGGGAAGCATGCGATGCCTTCATCAACACTCCGAAGGCATTCAGGTCTCCGGCATTCAGTGCCTCGACCGCCCGCAGGGTTCGATCATTTTCCGTCACGGCATGACGCGCGCGTTTCAAAAGAACGGGGTCTGTGATCGCATCGGAGATCTCCTCGAACTGCGCGGGTGTCAGGTCGCAAAGTGCCTTTACGGGGCGCACCATGTTCAAAGCCGCCAGGGCCGACTCGCACTCGCCACGGCGCTTATTATATTCGCTGTCCGCCAGGCCGCGCTTCTTATTGCTGCACGCGATGACGATCTTTGCGTCCGGCAAAACAAAGGGCACATAGGTGTGATCCAATGTCGCGGTATCCAGGAAGATCGCCTTATCCTGCGCTCCCATCGCGATGGCGAACTGATCCATGATTCCGCAGTTTACACCGTTGAACAGGTTTTCGGATTCCTTACACAGACGGGCAATGAATACTCCGTCCAGTTCAAACCCGAATGTATCGGAAAGGAACTTCGCGGTCAGCACTTCGATCGAAGCCGAGGAAGACAGACCGGAACCGTTCGGGATGTTTCCGTAGTAAACGACATCCAGACCGCCGTTCGCGGGAAGGACGAACCCATGGCGCTTCAGCGCCCACATCACACCCTTCGGATAATCCGTCCAGCGTTTCTGACGTTCCTCCAACTCGCTGAGTTTGATCGATCCGATACCGTTTTGCGGGAAATTGGCCGAATACAGGCGCATGGTGTCGGTGCCGTTTTTGCGCACGGCGGCGTAAGTGCCGATCGTCAACGCGCACGGGAAGACATGACCGCCGTTATAATCGATATGCTCGCCGATGAGGTTGACCCTGCCCGGCGCGAAGAACACATCCGCTCCTGCCGCCGTCCCGAAGACTTCCTCCATCGCTTCTTTCACTGTTTTCAATGCTTCATCCATCACTTTTCCTCCATCCGCGCCCAATAGTCGCGTAAATCTTTTATCATGGTCCCGTCGTCATTCCAGACCTTTCCGTTCGACCATTCTCTCGGGAACTGCTCCCGGTATTCCTGCCGCAGGAAACGTTCGTCCATCAGGGCGATGACGCCGTAATCGTCGGCGGTGCGCACGAGTCTTCCGGCCGCCTGCAAAACCTTCGTGATGCCCGGGAACAGATAGGCATACTCGAAGCCTTTTCCCATGGTCTCTTCAAAGTAATCGCGCAGGATCTCCCGCTCCATGCAGACCTGTGGCAGCCCGGTCCCGACGATCAGGACACCGATCAGGCTTTCCCGTGTAAGATCGATGCCTTCGGAGAAGATGCCGCCCATGATCGCCATGCCGATGCGCGTCACGCCGTCTTCATTGCCCGCAAATTCATTAAGATAGTCCTCACGGTCCCGTTCGTTCATATCCTGCTGCTGGTACATGAAATCGATCTTCCGGCCCTGATGAAACGCCATCGTCTCGAGGACCTCGCCGACATCCCACATCATGCGGTACGACGGAAAGAACGCCATGTAATTGCCCGCGTGCTCTTTCACGATATCCAGGATATTTCGGGCAATGGTCTCGTACAGCCGCGGTCCCCGCCTCGTATATACCGTGGAAATGCCGTTAACGACGCCCAGAAGGCGTTTTTCGGGATCAAACGGAGATGGTACCGTGATCGCGAGATCCTCCTCTTCTGCGCCCAGCAGCTCCTTATAATAGCGGATGGGCAGTAGCGTCGCCGAGAACAATATCGTGCTTCGTCCCCGGTGCATGCATTCCAGCAGTCGCGCGGCCGGATGGACGCAGAACAGATGAACGAGCAGGTCGTCGTCCGTCGGCTCCACATAGGAAACATACGATTCGTCCATCGCCTCGAAGGTCAGCAGGAAGGACCGAAGTTCAAAATAGAAATCCAGCAGATCCTGGTCTTTGAACTCGGGATGCTCCTCGTAAAACTTCTCCATCTCGGAGAATACGGTGTAAGCGTTATCATACAAGATCGGCAGTTCCGCCGCATCCAAGATCTCTTTTTCCGCCTGCTCTGCCACGCAGGCCTTCTTCATGGCCGACAGCTGCCGCTGCAGGCGGTCCATCTTCGGAGCCACCGTTGGCATCGCTTCCTTCGTCATGGCCTTAGCTTCCTTCACGTGCTTAAGCGACAGCACGGCGCTGAACATTTCCCGCGCGCGCTCCACCAGGTTGTGCGCCTCGTCGATCAGGAAGATATAGTCTCCGCGTTCGTCGCCTGCAAAAAAACGTGCGAGGCGAACGTCGGGATCGAACACATAGTTGTAATCGCAGATGATCGCATCGACCCAATACGAGGCATCCAGCGAGAGTTCAAACGGGCAGACTTGATACTCCTCCGCCACCTTCAAAATGTCTTCGCGGGTAATGCGGTCGTAATGTGTCACGAGGTGGAAAACGGCATCGTTGATCCGGTCGAAAAAACCGCGTGCATACGGACAGGCATCCGGATTACAGTCCGGACTGTCCAGGATGCAGAGTTTCTCTTTCGCCGTTAGGATCATGCTTTTGAATACCAGGCCATTCCGACGCAGGATATCAAACGCTTCCTGCGCAACAGTCCGCGTGATCGTCTTCGCCGTCAGGTAGAAGATCTTATCCGCCAACCCCTGTCCCATCGCGCTGACCGAAGGGAACACGGCCGACATCGTCTTTCCGATCCCGGTCGGAGCTTCGATGTACAGTTTCTTCCCGGCCGCGATGGTCTTATAGGTCGATACGACCAGCTGTTTCTGCCCGTTCCGGTAGGGAAAGGGAAATGCGATGGAAGGTATGGAAGCATTGCGCTCCTTCCAGTGTTCCATCAGGAAATCAAACCATTTCGTCAGCTTCAGCAGGACATCGGAAAACCAGTCCTCCAACTGCTCGAAGGTCAGCGTTTCATCGAAATACCGCACCTTCATGGTTTTGATGTTGCAGTAAGTCATTCGCACGCCCATCTGCTTTCGGTCGTTCTGCAGGGCAAAAATATAAGCATAACACAGAGCCTGTGCGCGATGGACGACAACAGGCTCCGTGAAATGCTCCACGTCTGCATACATGCTTTTTATTTCATCAATGGCGGTCACGCCGTCCGGACGGGTAAATATCCCGTCGGCGCGTCCCTCCAGTAAGATCGAATATTCCGGGCAAGCGATCTCATACTTCAAAGGCACCTCCGCACGGTATTCGCCGCCGGCGCGATCCTGCAACGTCTTATGGATCTTCGCTCCTTTGAGCATCGCCTTTTTATCCCGGTAGGAGCCGCTACGGTTATCCAGATCGCCGCTCTGCATCACGAATTCCACGAGTGTGCGTACCGAAATACGTATTTGCCCGTCAACGATCCGATACATGGCCCCTCCTAACGCTTACTTTTCTTCGACTGCTCATTCAACAGTTTGATAAATTCCTTCTCGGGAAGCGGCTTCGAAAAATAGAAGCCCTGGAAGAAGTCACACGACAACTCCTTCAGTTTCTCAACATGCCGCGCTTCTTCCACGCCTTCGGCCACGATCTTCAGTCCCAACTGATGTGCCAGGGAAATGGTGCTCTCGAGTACGATCATCGCGGTCGACTCACGGAACGCATCCCACAGGATGTTCTTATCGATCTTGAGGACATTGAACGGAAGATGCAACAGATAGTTCAGGTTCGAGTTACCGGATCCGTAGTCATCGATCGCGAACGAGAAACCGTTCTTCGACAGACTGTCAATGTTATCCGAGAATGTTTTATTAAATACGGCACGTGCCGTTTCGGTGATCTCCAAAGA
This sequence comes from Lachnospiraceae bacterium, assembly GCA_017550425.1. Lineage (GTDB taxonomy): Bacteria > Bacillota > Clostridia > Lachnospirales > Lachnospiraceae > UBA1201. The sequence goes on from JAFZPG010000063.1 coordinate 5,027, forward strand.
GATATACTGCGGCAGGATCTGGGTCTCCTTAATGATCGACATCAGTCGCTCACTTAAGTTAGACTGCAGACACTGCACGGTAGAAAGGTTGATCTCAATATATTCGACCCCTTTCTTATAGAGGTTATTGGCCGATATCATACGGCAGACCGAACGGAACACATGCTCGCCGATCCAGATGATATTGCCCTGCTCCTCTGCGATGGGGATGAACTCTTCCGGGGAAATGTCGCCCAGTTCCTCACTTTGCAGACGCACCAACGCTTCCGCGGAAATGATGCGGTCCGTCTTCGCATCGATGATGGGCTGATAGTAAACCTGGAAACGATCGGTTCCGATCGCATCCTTAACGATACGCTCGATGTTGCGCTTGCGGATGATCCAGTCCATGTCGACCTGGTCAGGCGCAAGTAGCGTTTTATCCTCACCACGGACAGAAAGACGCAGAACGTTGATGAAGTCGTCCACATCCGCGATCGTGCGCAGTTCCTTCGGGCACAGCGCGTAACCGACCGTCGCCGTCAGGTGGGTAATGCTTTCGCCGACCGCCCATTCGCCGTTGAACTCACGTTCCAATTCGATCGCGATCTTCATGAACTCGGCTTCTTCGTAGTCCGTCATCACGATGGCAAATGTACTCTGTGAGTAGTGGAACACGTACAGTTTCTTATAATTCTGATTGATGAAGCGCATGATCTGCTGATACAGATCGCGCAGGTATTCTTCACCGAAAGTCTCACGGATCATGCGGATGCCATGGAATTTGATCACGATGAGAGCAAACGGCTCCTTCATCGTGTACAGACTCTCCAGAACCATGCGCAAGCCGCCGGAATTCATGACGCCCAGCTCGGTTTCAATAAACTCACCCGGACGCTCCAGCGTAATGTAGATGATGAGCAATACCAAGGCAGCAGCAAAACTCTCGATAAGCAGTTCCGGAAAAATATACTGCACAAACACACTCGTGATCATCATCACGAGAAACGCGAATGTACAATACTTCAGTTTTTTGTTGATACCGCTCTTTGCAAACTGAATGCAGTTCAGACACAAGATCGTATAGAATACGGCCGATGCATAGAATACGTACGTCAGCGGTCCGCGATGATACAGGTAATCGGCATCGATCGTGAACAGCATTTCATGCAACGGGTTCGTGAGCGAGATCAGCGTCGTTAAAGCAAACGGAACAGACAGCAGGATCCGTGTCTCCACCGCCTGCGAACGTTCATGTTTGGAAAATGTATTACAATACAGATAAAACAACCACAGGCAAGCCGGGTGCGCTATAAAATAGACTTGATGAAACACCGTCTGGATCAGAAGATTTCCCGGGTAGGAAGGATCCTGCGTGATCGTAGCGATCAGATCGCTGATTGCGGTGATCAGGTTCATCCAGAACAACCGGATCAACCGGTCATTCTGATACGTCTGAAGATATCGCCCCAGAAAAAACGCTATGATCAGCACCATCATAACCGCTATGGCTGCGATGTCAAAATATATGATGTATTCCATAAAAATCCCCTTTGCGGCCTAAGCCATCTATCATTATAACACACTCAACTGATTATATCTAGATGTCAGACGGATTTTCAGAATGATTTTTCCCATAAAAAATCCGCCTCTCCTGAAGAGGCGGACTGTATAAGCTGTTAACATTTTACTCACACGGAATGTAAGCTCCCTTGGTATCTCTTATAATATTGATGGCATCTGCCAAACGGCTGTCCCAGCCTGAGGTTTCGAATACCGAATAGGAAACTCCGTAATATGTGCTCACTGCACCATATTCATAGTCAGCCTTTAAAATGGTCTTTTTGTGCGACTTACTGTTGCTGTAAGCATTGATCTTATAAGCCGCCGAATAAGGACATCCGTAAAACGGACCTGAGAAACAGTTCTCGCCGGTCGTCATCTTCCCGTTGTGGGAAATGGCTCCGTTTTCCTGTACCGCCCAAGTAGCTCTGCTGCTCGCGATAAGGTACAGTTCTTCGCTCCAAAGTAAAGGCTTGCGTCCTGCGGCGATACGCATCTCGTTCTGTAAACGGAATACTTCCACCGCGTCTTCACGGTCAAATCCCTCGGAACAGATCCCGTAAGGATTGGCCTGCTGAGCGATCACGTTCAACGTATAAACCTGACCGTTCAGATTTACCGTCAGAGGATTATTTCCCGGAAGGAAAACGTCGCTCTGTGCGGTCATTGTGTAGGTTCCCGCGTAATACCGGTCAATGCCTGCCTCTACATAGCAGATCAACATTCCGGGATCGATGGGCGTTCCTACCGTCGTGGGGCCGGTATACTCGATCTTGATCTCGTCGGATACCGACAGTTTGGTGGTGCGCTGCGCTACGATGGGCGCCGGCGCTGCCGTGATCTTAAGTACAGGTCTTTCAGGGGCTGAAAATGTGATCACACACGCTACGTCAGCGTAACTGATGATCACGTTGTTTTCTGCCGCCAGATTTAAAGGAGATGCGTTAATCCCTTCGGGATTTGTGATCACGCTGCCATCCGACAGTGTAACTGCTACGACGAGGTCACCGGCCGTCATAGTCTCTCCCGCATACTTGGAGCCGATGTAGCTTGCGCTGATACCGATCGGATATGGCACTTCCACTACCGTTCCGGGGTCTTCAACTGCTGCTTCCACTTCTGTTTCGGTCTCATCGATCGTTTCCGTCTCGGCGGCTGCATCGCTTTGCAGGGCTTCCTCGACGATATCGATTTCTTCAGCGGTTTCCGTAAGTTCTTCCGTTTCTTCGATCGCTTCGGTCTCATCGATCTCTTCGATCTCAACAACATCTTCGGTTTCCTCAGTTACTGCAGTCACCTCGGTCTCCGAAATAACTTCGGTCTCCTCGGCCGGTTCGATATCGGAAGAAACGATCTTCTCCTCTTCTGCCTGATAAAAAACATCTTCCAGAACGGGGATCATGTCATCCATGGGATCTTCAACAAATCTCTCAAGGTTTGCCTCTGCCATCGCTTCGAGAGCCATGTTATCATCTTCATCCGGCAAAGGAACCCTCAGGACCATGTGATTCGTTCCGGGCTCGCTATAGTTCGGCGTCAATACCGCAAAAGCAACGGAAGGAACAAGATAAACGATCAAACAAAGCGACATAAGGATCGCTGTAATACGGCTAAGTCTCTTCATCATGATCGCTACCTCCTTTCGCATATTCTTTCTACGATATCTCACCTTTCCTATTTACTCATCAGGCTTCATTCCTGACCTGTCTTCTATATGTTTTATGCTATCATATTTGTTCTAAAAAGTCAACCATTTTTTGCTTTCTTTTCTGTAATTTTAACACATTTCGTCTTATTTCTATGATGATTTAATATCCAAATCGTCAAATTATTAAAACTTTCTAAATAGTTTCGAAATTATTTTCGAATATTCGTTTGCAAAATCGCATCTGAACTGATGGTTTGTGCTTTTCGGGGCTATTTTTACACCCAATTCGATCAATATCGCTCCGATGCTTTCCGAACGCTCAAACCGATCGATCATAAAATCACAAACGAAAAACACCCCCGGAAACCCGGAGGTGTTTTATTCAAGTGCAGGGGAAGAGGGATTCGAACCCCCGTGAACGGTTTTGGAGACCGCAATACTGCCGCTGTATGATTCCCCTATTCTGTTGTCTGTCACCGGCATCCGTCTCGTTTGCCACGCGACTTTACAATAATAGCACAGCCCCTAGGATTTGTCAACCGAAAAAATGACATTTTCTTTGAGGCTGTGCCGATGTATGTTTTGCCGAATGATACGGCGGATATCTTAGTGATGGAACAGGCGCAGGCCGGTAAAGCACATAGCGATACCGTACTTATCGCACATCTCGATGACGTTGTCATCACGGATGGAACCGCCGGGCTGGGCGATCACGGTAACGCCGCTGCGATGCGCGCGCTCGATGTTATCACCGAACGGGAAGAACGCGTCGGAGCCGAGGGCTACATCGGTAAGAGTATCCAGCCATGCGCGCTTCTCTTCTCTCGTGAATACCTCGGGCTTTACTTTAAAGATGTTCTCCCAGATACCATCCGCCAGAACGTCCATGTAATCGTCGCTGATATATACGTCGATCGCATTGTCCCGATCTGCGCGGCCCAGTTTATCGACGAACTGCAGGTTGAGCACCTTCGGGTTCTGACGCAGATACCAGTTGTCGGCCTTATTGCCCGCCAGGCGTGTGCAGTGGATACGGGACTGCTGGCCCGCGCCGATACCGATGGCCTGGCCGCCCTTAACGTAGCATACCGAGTTGGACTGGGTATATTTCAAAGTGATCAGCGCGATCATCAGGTCGATCTTCGCCTGCTTGGAAAATGTGGTGTTCTTCGTTACCATATGGTTCAGGAAGGCCTCGTCGATCTTCAGTTCGTTACGTCCCTGCTCAAAGGAAACGCCGAAAACCTGCTTGCGCTCGATCGGATCGGGAACGTAGTTTGGATCGATCTCGATAACGTTGTAAGCGCCTTTCTTCTTCGCCTTCAGGATCTCCAGCGCCTCAGGCTCGTAACCGGGAGCGATCACGCCGTCCGATACCTCACGCTTGATCAGAAGCGCGGTGGAAACGTCACAGACGTCCGAAAGGGAAATGAAATCACCGAAAGAAGACATACGGTCGGCGCCGCGGGCACGTGCATAGGCAGATGCAAGCGGGGACAGGTCGCCCATGTCGGCAACCCAGTAGATCTTCTTCTCGATCTCCGTCAGCGGAAGGCCTACAGCCGCTCCGGCCGGAGAAACATGCTTAAAGGAAGTAGCTGCGGGAAGGCCGGTCGCCTGCTTCAGTTCGCGTACCAACTGCCAGCCGTTGAAGGCATCCAGAAAATTGATGTATCCGGGTCTGCCGTTCAAAACTTTGATCGGAAGATCCGCGCCGTTCTCCATAAAGATACGGGAAGGCTTCTGATTCGGGTTACAACCATACTTCAATTCAAGTTCTTTCATTATGCTACCGCCTTATTTGTTTTTATTAATGATGCGCGTCTGATATGCGCCGGTCTGTACATCGATATAACGAACGAACAGGGATACCTTATGCTCCGCATTCAGGTTCGTCCAAATGAGCTCGGTGAACTCATCGATATCTCCCTCAATATCGACCAGGGTCGGCTCACCTTCAAAACTCGGAAGCGGATTGCCGTCCTCCATGTAGGTGTGGATGAAACGTCCCTCGCCGGAACGCGGCACATCTACGGAAAATGTATTGCGCAGGCAGCAGGTCGGATCTCCGTTGTCGCTTTTTAAGATCGACATCGTGTAGTCATAGAAACCGTTCTGCACATTCAGGATCGCGGAGATACGAGGTGTGTAGTTCGGGCCGTCCGGCTCAAATTCACGGGTCTTCAGCGCCTCCTCAAAGGTCTTGCCGTCACGCATCATCTCGTAGATCGTATCGGTCTGGTCGCCGTTCGTCACGATCGTCGTGTTGCCGAATACACGTACCGGCGAATAGATGATCAAACTCGGATCGGACAGTTTGGAGGGATCGAAAGCCTGCGTGCGGATGCCGTTGTTTTCCTCAACAAACACACGGTTGCGGCTGTTCACGCTGCGTCCCATGATAAAATATGCGCAGACAGCGTATTTGCCGTCCTTGCTCTTTCCGACAACGATGCCTCTGCCGGGATAGGTTGTCTCTGCCAGTTCATTTGCCAATGAGATAATCTTCATCTTCTCCTCCATTTCTCTTCTCGACCGAACCAAAGCCGGTACATACTAGTGGGTTTCAGTGCAACTGTATCATATCATGATACACACAGGTTGTAAAGATTAGAATCTTTATTTATGGTACGGTTCGCCCGAGATGATCCGGAACGCGCGATAGATCTGCTCGCACAGAACGACCCGCATCATCTGATGGGGAAATGTCATCGCCGAGAAGCTCAGTTTGAAGTCGGCGCGCTTTGAAACACGCGGATCTAAACCCAGCGAGCCGCCGATCACAAAACAAATGTGCGACACGCCGGCCACCGTGAGTTTGCTGATTTTCTCGGAAAATGCGACCGAATCGAGGGACATTCCTTTGATCTCCAGAGTGATCACATAGGCGTCGTCCGGAAGTTTCTCCAGCAGGCGGTCGCCCTCCTTCTCCAGGATCTGCTTGTTCATATTTTCCGACGCGTCATCGGGCGTCTTCTCATCTGCCACCTGGATGATCTCCGGCTTGCAATAGCGCGTCAGTCGCTTCCTATATTCGGCGATCGCATTCTCCCAGTAGGATTCGCGGATCTTTCCGACGCAAAGGATCGTGATCTTCATAGGCCTCCCGTCCGTTTCCGACAATATGAGCGATGAGATAGTCTCATCGCCCATATCCGAACTTCTATTTCTTTATTACTTATTCTGCAGATATTCGTGGATACCGCGTGCGCCTGCGCGTCCGGCCTCCATGGCCAGGATAACGGTCGCCGCTCCGGTCACGGCATCACCGCCGGCAAATACGCCTTCCTTCGATGTCTGGCCGTTCTCCTCGGAAGCGATGATGCACTTCCATTTGCTGGTCTCCAGGCCTTCAGTCGTCGATGAGATCAGCGGGTTCGGAGAGGTACCGAGGGACATGATGACGGTATCGACATCCAGTATGAACTCGGAATTCGGCTTAACGACAGGACGTCTCCTTCCGGACTCATCCGGCTCACCGAGCTCCATCTCCACGCACTTCATACCGGTCACCCAACCCTTTTCATCCATGAGGATCTCGGTCGGATTCGTGAGGAGCTTAAAGATGATGCCCTCTTCCTTCGCGTGGTGGACTTCTTCGACACGGGCAGGAAGCTCTTCCTCACCGCGACGATATACGATATATACTTCTGCGCCCAGACGAAGCGCGGTTCTTGCAGCATCCATGGCTACATTTCCGCCGCCTACGACTGCTACCTTCTTACCGGCAGCGATCGGGGTCGCATAATCTTCTTTAAATGCCTTCATCAGGTTGCTGCGGGTCAGGTACTCATTGGCCGAAAATACGCCGTTCGCCTGCTCGCCGGGGATACCCATGAACTTCGGAAGGCCTGCGCCGGAACCGATGAAAACAGCCTCATAGCCGTCTTCCATAAGCTCATCGATCGTGATCGACTTACCGACGATCGCATTGCAAACGATCTCAACACCGAGTGCTCTTACGTTGTCGATCTCTTTCTGAACGACTGCGCTCTTCGGGAGACGGAACTCCGGAATACCGTAAGTCAAAACGCCGCCCGGCTCGTGCAGTGCTTCGAAGATGGTCACGGAATAGCCGAGTTTCGCCAAATCACCCGCGCAGGACAGGCCTGCAGGACCGGAACCGATCACGGCTACCTTATGGCCGTTCATCTTCTCTGCCTTCTTCGGAACGATGCCATGCTCACGCGCCCAGTCAGCTACGAAGCGCTCGAGTTTACCGATCGCAACAGGCTCGCCCTTCACGCCACGCACGCATTTGCCTTCACACTGGGTCTCCTGCGGACATACACGGCCGCAGACTGCGGGCAATGAACTTGCCTCACTGATCACGTAGTAAGCGCCCTCGAAATCTCCCTCTTTGATCTTCGCGATAAATTCGGGGATGTTGATCGCTACGGGGCAACCCTGCATACAACGAGCATTCTTACATCCGAGGCAACGCTGCGCCTCTTCTACGGCTTCCTCGGCATTGTAGCCGTAGCAAACCTCTTCAAAGTTGTGCGCGCGGACCTTCGGATCCTGTTCACGCACCGGTACTTTATGCAAAACGTCCATTATTTGTCACCTCCGCAATTTCCGCATCCGCCGTGATGTGTGTCGCCCTCTTTCGCTGCGAGGAACGCACGTCCCTCTTCGGTCCTGTACATGGCGGAACGCTTCATGGCTTCATCGAAATCGACCTTATGTCCGTCAAATTCCGGTCCGTCTACGCAGGCGAACTTCACCTGACCGTCTACCGTCAGACGGCATGCGCCGCACATACCGGTTCCGTCGACCATGATCGGGTTCATGCTGACGATGGTCGGGATACCGAGTTCCTTCGTAAGCTTACAAACGAACTTCATCATGATCATGGGGCCGATCGCAACGCAGGCATCGTAGTGCTTGCCTTCTGCGACCAGATCGGAAATGACCTGGGTCACCATTCCGTGGCGTCCGTAACTTCCGTCATCCGTGGTGATGTAGAGGTTCTCGGCTACTGCCGCCATCTCCTGCTCCATGATGACGAGATCCTTCGTCTTAGCGCCGACGATGGCATCTGCGTGGAAACCGTTCTCATGGAACCATTTTACCTGCGGATATACAGGCGCCGTTCCGAGACCGCCGGCCACGAATAACACCTTCTTTTTGGACAATGTTTCCGGATCCTCGCTGATAAACTCGGATGCGCGTCCGAGCGGTCCGACGATATCGGCAAATGCCTCGCCGGTCTTCAGTTGTGCCATACGGAAAGAGGATGCTCCCACGACCTGAACGACCAGGGTAACGGTCTCTTTTTCTCTGTCATAATCACAGATGGTCAGCGGGATACGCTCGGACTTCTCGTCGGTCTTAACGATAACGAACTGTCCGGGCAGGCACTTTCTGGATACCAGAGGCGCCTTTACGTCAAATAGGTAAATGTTTTCTGCCAGCTTTTCGGCCCGCAAAATGTCATACATCAGTTTTTTCCTCCGTTTTTCATCGTGACAGACCGGGATGTCCCGGCCTGTCCGTCATGAATTATTGTCTTTTTTCTTATGCGATCTCAGGGAACAAAGCCTTTACCGCAGGATAGATCTTCTTAAACTTCTGATAACGCTCTTCATACTTCGCAACAAGTTCCGGTGTCGGCTCAACGGTATCAACGACCTTCACCAGTTTCGCTGCAGCGTCCTCTACGGAAGCGAACTCGCCGTTGGCAACGGCTGCCAGCATTGCGCCGCCGTAAGCAGGTCCCTCTTCGGATGCGATGACATCGACCTTGAGGTTCATGATGTTCGCGATCATCTTCTTCCACAACGGGCTCTTTGCACCGCCGCCACAGATCTTGGTGCGCTCGATCTTGATGCCGAGGCTGCGCGCTACTTCAAGAGAATCACGAAGCGCGAAAGCAACGCCTTCCAGAACGGCCTGGGTCATATCTGCGCGGGTGGTATCCATGGTCATGCCGATGAAGCAGCCTCTTGCGTTCGGATCGTTGTGAGGAGAACGCTCGCCCATCAGGTACGGCAGGAAGTATACATGGTTCTCGCCGAGCTTTGTGATCTTCTTCTGCTCCTCTGCGTATGCATCGGTTCCGATGATGTCGTCCATCCACCACTTATTGCAGGATGCAGCGGAAAGCATGCAGCCCATGAGATGGTAAGCTCCGTCTGCATGTGCAAATGCGTGCAGAGCGTTATTGGCATCCACGCCGAACTTCTTACTGGAGATGAAGATGGTACCGCTGGTTCCGAGGGAAATGTTGCAGTTTCCGTCGCCTACGGTTCCGGTTCCTACCGCTGCCGCAGCGTTGTCGCCTGCGCCTGCCACGATCTTAACGTTCGTGGAGAGGCCCAGTTCTGCAGCCACATCTGCCTTCAGGGTGCCTACGGTCTCGTAACTCTCGAAGATCTTCGCCATCTGGGACTCTTTGATACCGCAGATGTCGAGCATCTCCTTCGACCAGCACTTATTCTTTACATCGAACAGAAGCATACCGGAAGCATCGGAAACGTCCGTGCAATGTACGCCGCTGAGCATGTATGCGATATAATCTTTCGGAAGCATGATCTTTTCGATCTTTGCGAAATTCTCCGGCTCGTTGTTTTTGATCCAGAGCACCTTCGGAGCGGTAAATCCGGTAAAGGAAATATTGGCCGTATACTCGGAAAGCTTATCCTTACCGATCACGTTGTTCAGGTAATCGCACTCTTTATAGGTACGTCCGTCGTTCCACAGGATCGCGGGACGGATAACATTGTCATCCTTATCCAAAATAACCAGGCCGTGCATCTGACCGCCGAAGCTGATGCCGGCTACCTGGGACTTATCACACTCGCTGACGAGCTCCTTAATACCTGCGATGGTCTCGCGATACCAGTCCTCAGGGTTCTGCTGTGACCAGCCTGCCTGCGGGAAATAAATAGGATATTCACGGGAAACGATCTTCTCGATCCCGCCTTTTTCATTCATAAGCAGCAGCTTGACTGCCGATGTTCCTAAATCGACACCGATATATAACATATCATACCTCCGTTTTTTGTTCTCATTTTTGAGCGCAAGGCTCCTGTATTATAGTACACGAAACGGCTCAAAAATGCAAGAACTTATTCTTTACTATTTGGCATATTTATATTATACTGTTAGAAATGGTTCCGATGAACTTTTCCACACAAAAGAAAGGAGCATCCTATGAATACACTGGAATGTATCAAAACCCGCAGAAGCATCCGTGAGTACAACGCAAAGCCCGTCGACCGCCAGCTAATCGAGCAGGCCATCGATGCTGCATCCTTCTCTCCTTCCTGGAAGAACACGCAGGTAACGCGCTACATTGTGATCGACGACGAAGCCGTGAAGAACCGCATTGCCGACGAATGTTGCTCTTCCAACCACAACGGAGGCATCATCAAGCAGGCACCCGTACTCGTTGTCACAACGATGATCAAAGCCCGCTCCGGCTACGAGCGTGACGGTTCGTTCTCCACTCCGAAGGGAAGCGGTTGGCAAATGTTCGACTGCGGTATCGCAACGCAGAGTTTCTGCCTGGCCGCCCACGAACTGGGGCTCTCTACTTTGATCATGGGCATCTATGACACCGATAAGATCACAGAGATCCTTCAGATCCCGGAAACGCAGGAGGTTGCAGCGCTGATCAGCGTCGGCTATACCGACCTCACCGGCGTAGAGGCGCCGAAGCGCAAGACCCTCGAAGATCTGATCACCTACATTTGAGCACCTTGACAACATCGAAGCAAATCATCCTCTACTAAGGAGTTTTTCATGCAAATTCGACATTTTTTAAGTCCTTCGGATCTGTCGGAGGCAGAACTGACCCGCCTGCTCACATTAGCGGGCGAGATCATGGATAACCCGGACGCTTACGCTCACCTCTGTGACCGTAAGAAACTGGCTACCCTCTTTTATGAGCCGAGTACGCGCACCCGCCTCAGTTTCGAGGCAGCGATGCACAACCTCGGCGGCAGAGTCATCGGTTTCTCCGATGCGTCGCAGAGTTCTGCCACGAAAGGCGAAAGCGTTTCCGACACCATCCGTATCATCAGCTGCTACGCCGACATCTGCGCCATGCGCCATCCCAAGGAGGGCGCTCCCATGGTCGCTGCCGGTAAGTCCGGCATTCCCGTGATCAATGCGGGCGACGGCGGACACCAGCACCCGACACAGACATTGACCGATCTGCTCACGATCCGTAAGTTGAAAGGTCGTCTGGATAACCTGACCATCGGCATGTGCGGCGACCTGAAATTCGGCCGTACCGTCCATTCCCTGATCAATGCGATGATCGTCTACCCGAACGTTTCCTTCGTCCTCATCTCTCCGAAGGAACTGCGAGTTCCGGACTACATCCGCAAAAACGTCCTGCAGGATAACAACATCCCGTTCGAGGAGGTCACCGATCTGGAAGAAGCCCTTCCGAAACTCGACCTTCTGTACATGACCCGCGTTCAGCGCGAGCGTTTCTTCAACGAGGAAGAATACATCCGAATGAAGGACTCCTACATCTTGGATCGCAAGAAGATGGAACTGGCGCCGCAGGATATGCTCGTCATGCACCCTCTTCCCAGGGTCAATGAGATCTCCGTCGATGTCGACGACGATCCCCGCGCCGTCTACTTTAAGCAAGTTCAATACGGCGTGTACGCACGCATGGCGCTGATTCTGATCCTACTGGGACTCGATCCGGGGAAACCACTGTAATAAAATATTGCTACGATATGTACAGGCTCTGAAGACGATATACTCGTCCCCGGAGCCTGTTTTTTGTGCCTATTCCCCTGGTTTCGAAACTATTTTCGAAAAAACTTGCCAAAGCACCCTCTTCGTGCTATAATATTTTGCGTGTGCAATAGGAGCGATAAATGATAATAACAGGTGGTACACAAACGAAAATACCGTTTGCACACTCCACAAACTAAAGCATAATAGGAAAGGAAAAAGGAAAATGTATCAAAAAACAAGTCGAACAGTATTCAAATGTTTGAAGGCAGTTGCCGTATTCATCTTATCTCTGGTGCTACTGTTACCGACTCTGTCGGTTATGGTGAATGCTGCAGATGAATGCGACATTCAACTTGATGTTCCATACTTCAACCAGGGGGATTACACGTCGTATTTCAAGTATCCTGACGGAAGTACCGTTTGGTCCAGAAATGATAAAACTAACGAAATCGTGTGCGAAGCTTATGTAGCGATCAGCGGTTGCGGAGCAGCCAGCGGCGCTATGGTCGTCGACTATTACCGCGGAGCGAACATTGTCGATCCTGAAGATATGTTCCAAAGAGCAGTTGATAAGTATTATTACGAAGGTCATGGTCTTACCCACGATGCGGTATCGTATATCTGCTCCCTTGACTCCGTTAATGTATCTTGGTCTTCTTCTATCAGTGATGCGATCAACGCCATAAAGGATGGACGTCCTGTTATAGCCAACATGGGGCCCGGAACCTTTACCTCATATGGTCATTATATTGTCCTTATCGGATACAAAAAGGACTCTAACGGAAATGAATTCTTTCTTGTAAACGATCCCAATCATCCGAGTTTCTGTGGGCGTGAATTTACCAGAAGTACTATCACTTCCGAAGCAGTGGATAATGGTTATGGTATTACTACAGATACTGCGGTTAAATCTCTGACCATCAGTCCTGCCATGGATACCACTACTCTGAAATCCCAAAAAAGCTGCAACATCACCGGTTATGTTGCGTCTAACGCTAAACTCACTGAAGTCACAGGCCAGATTCTGACTCCTTCTGGTTCCGAAGTTCAGGCCATTACCGTTAACCCTAATTCATCTTATCTGGATCTGAAGTCTTCCGATGTAAATATGGAATTGAAGTTCGGCACTCTTTCGGATGGTTCTTACACCCTAAAGATCACCGCAAAAGATGCAAACAATAAGACCGATTCCAAAACTATTTCTTTCATGGTAGGCGACTCACCAATTCCGGTCTCCACCACCAGCACTTTAGCGATCAATTCTCTGAGCCTGGATGCCACAAAAATTATCCATGGTAAAGTTTGCAACATTAACGGCTCCGTTTCTTCCAACTATGCAATTCAGACAGTGAAGGGCGAAATCCTCGACGGCAACGGAAAAGCTGTACAGACGATAACCATTAAACCAAACAGTAAATATTTAAACATCCGCACTTCCGATGTTAATATGAATTTGAAGTTTGGAAAACTCGAAATCGGAAGTTACAAATTAAAGATCACCGCTTCGGACAGCCAGAAATCTGTAAACAAAACGATTGACTTTAAAGTCGTGGATTCGGCTCCGATTCCTGTTCCCTCCAGCACATTGACGATCAAGGATCTGAGCACCTCGCTCAACCCCGTTCCCACGGGCAATTCTTGCAACGTTCTGGGTACCGTATCTTCGAATTTCGAGATCAAAAAGATAGTCGGTACGATCGTTAACAGTTCGGGAAAAACAGTTCAGACTGCTACCATTACCCCGAACACCAAATATGTGGAACTCAAAACCTCAGGTATCAACGCTAATTTGATCTTCGGAAAGCTTTCTACAGGCGGTTACACGTTGACAGTTACCGCAACCGATTCGCTGAAGTCTGTTTCAAGCAGTTACTCTTTTACCGTGCAGAACACCTCTCCTGACAGCACACTGTCTATTTCTTCCTTGAGGACCGAGTGTAACCCCATTACTAAAGGAAATGCTTGCAATATCCTCGGTGCAGTAACTTCTAACTACAGCATTTCAAAGGTAGTCGGCGAGATCATCAGCAGTACAGGAATAAAGGTTCAATCCGTCACTATTACCCCGAACACTAAATCCGTAGATCTCAAGTCTACCGATATAAACTTGAAGTTGTCCTTGGGAACGCTCTCTGCAGGTCCGTACACTTTGAAAGTTACCGCAACCGATGCTAAAAAGTCTATCTCCAGCAGTTACTCTTTCACCGTGAAAAACCCTGATCCGCCTAGCACTCTGGCGATTTCTTCCCTGAAGACCGAGAGCAACCCCATTGCACCGGGAAATTCTTGCAATATCCTGGGCACTGTATCCTCTAACTACAATATTACAAAGATAGTTGGCACGATCAGCACCACCACGGGAACACTGGCTCAGTCCGTTACCATTACACCGAACGCTAAATCCGTGGATCTCAAAACTTCCGGCATTAACGCGAAGCTGACCTTCGGAACGCTTTCCGCTGGCACCTACATCTTAACAGTTACCGCAACCGACGCTAAATCGGCAACTGCTACAAAGGCCTATTCTTTCACTGTTAAGAATCCGGATCCTGCCAGCACTCTGACCATTTCTTCCCTTAAGACCGAAAGCAACCCCATTATCGCGGGAAATGCCTGCAATGTCCTTGGAAACGTATCCTCGAACTACACCATCTCAAAGATCGATGGTTACATTATCTCCAACACAGGATCAAAGATTCAATCCGTTTCCATCGACACGAATTCTAAATCCATAGACCTCAAGTCTTCCGATATCAACACGAAGCTGTCTTTCGGTAAACTCGTTGCAGGCAACTACACTCTGCAGGTTACCGCTACGGATGCGAAGAAGTCTGTTTCCAGTAGTTACTCCTTCTCCGTGAAAAACCCTGATCCTGCCAGCACACTGTCCATCTCTTTAGGCATGGATTCTACAACTATTACAACCGGAAGCAGTTGCAACGTCACCGGTACCGTATCTTCGAACTATACTATCTCGACGATCACCGGAGTGTTCATTAACAGTTCAGGAACCAAGGTTCAGACCGTTACCATAAATCCGAACAAAAGTTCCGTGGACCTTAAGTCTTCTGATATCAATTCGAAACTGGCATTCGGTATACTCTCTGCAGGCAACTATACTTTGCAGATCACTGCAACCGATGCGAAGAAGTCTGTTTCAAGCAGCAAATCCTTCACCATAAAGAATCCTGATCCTGCCAGCACTTTGGCCATCAGTTCTGTGAGCCCCGATGGCACTACGATCACCGCGGGATCCTCATACAACATCACCGGCACAGTATCTTCCAACTATAACATCACGAACGTGACCGCTTCCTTCGTCAACAGTTCTCTGGTTAAGGTTCAGACGGTTTCCATTACCCCGAATAGTAAATCCGTAGACCTTAAGTCTTCCAATATCAACCTGAAGCTGGCCTTCGGTAATCTATCTACGGGCAACTATTCTTTGGTGATTACTGCTACTGACGAGAAGAAGACGGTTTCAATCAGCAAAACCTTTACCATTAAGAACGCTGATCCTGACAGCACTTTGGCCATCAGTTCTCTGAGCCCTGAAAACATTACGATCCCCTCGGGCTCTTCTTACAACGTCACTGGTACCGTATCTTCGAACTATAATATAATCTCCATAACCGGATCCTTTATCAACAGTTCAGGAACCACGGTTCAGTCCGTTACCATTAACCCTAACTCAAAAACTGTAGACCTCAAGTCTACCGACATCAACTATAAGTTGGCTTTCGGTAAACTTGCTGCCGGCAACTACACTCTGAAGGTTACCGCAACCGATGCAAAGAAGTCTGTAACTTCCAGCAAGAGTTTCACGATTCAAGGCGCCAGCGTAGCCGGGCTGTCCGGAAGTGTGTCCATGGCAACCACATCCGTATCCTACGGCAGCGGCTGCAACATCACAGGTTCCTTCTCTTCCGGAAGTAAGATCACCAGCGTTGTCGGAAAGATCATCAACTCTTCCGGAACCGTTGTTCAGTCTCAGACCATCTACCCGAACTCTACTTCCGTTGATCTGAAAAGTTCAGCGATCAACTCGAACCTGAGATTCGGAACACTTGCAAGAGGCGGCTATAGTCTCTCGGTTACCGCAACTGACGCGGCAGGACACACCCTGACCAGAACCGTTACTTTCTCCGTAAAGTAATTCATTAAAGCGTCAAATACTTAAAAGCATAAAAGCACCCGATCTCACCATCCGTGAGATCGGGTGCTTTTTTAATCAATCTATATAGCTTTGATAATACATCTTCTTATAGGCTGATTTTGCTATAATTCCCGATGCCATAAATAAGAATCCGGAAAGCAACAACGTATAAAAGCCGGCGGCCGGAGTAACAATATTACCACTGCCGCTGAGGTTCAGTCTTTCCTGTATCTCAAAGTACTTGAATAAAAACACGCATACATCA
>JAFZPG010000064.1 GCA_017550425.1 Lachnospiraceae bacterium
CGGAATACTCCAGTACTCCTCCGTCATCGGAAGGGATCGTGACAACATAAGTTAAAAGCCATGAGATGATATTGGCCGCCGCATGCACCATGATCGGCGCCCAAAGGCTGCGATAGGTCTCCATTATATATGCCAGTATCAATCCGATCACAAAAGCATACATAAACTGCAACAGATTCTCATGAAACAGGCCGAACAAAAAGGCCGTGACCATGATCGTATACGGAGCCTTAAGCATAAGCCGCAACCGTGTATAGATCAGTCCGCGGAACATCAGTTCCTCCGTCAGAGGCGCGACCAAAACGACCGAAATGAAAGAAAGCAGTCTCGTATCCTCATTCCACAGAACTTCGCTGGTCTCCGTATATGTGTTTAATACTTCTTTCGGCATGAACATGTTCAGGAAGTAGTTCAAGCCGACGCAGACAGAAGCTCCGATCAATGCCAGTATCATCCACGAGAAGTCGGGCATATCCGTCCGCTTCAAAGGATATTTATCCCGGTCCAAACGCCACATCAGATAAAACACGGGGATCAGGACGGCATCAATGATCGTGGTCATCAAAAGCAGATGATCATTGACAAACTGCTCCAGTTCTTCGGCGGATGTCGATTTCATAGCGGATGCATAGGCCGCAAAACAAAACATGACCACCAGCATGACGCCGATATATACCAAAAACGGTATAAAGCATGATAGGATATTTCGAAATCTCTGGTTCATGGTCATCTATCCCTGTATCTAAGATCTATGCAGGTTGCAAAAACAACAATATCAGTGTATCACAAATCCGGGTGAATTACAAGCATTCACCCGGATAAGCATTTACCATTTTGAGCCATAAGGGCTACTGTGCTTGCGATAGATCATGAGAAGCATGAAAGCGATCGCAACTACACTTAAAAGAAGCAAGACAGGAACCAAGATACTCAGATCACCGTTTATGCCGGGCAGGTTTTCACTGATCGCGTAAAAAGCATAGCAGCCTAAAGAATAGCATACGCTGACGATGATCGGCGCCGCCAGACTGCGATAATACTCATATATGAAAGAAAGGATCAGGCTCATCAAAACCATATCTACGCTACGATAAAACCAGATCGAAACGATCCCTACGACCACGATTGCCGCGATTGCTCCCGATTCTTCCCTCAGGCGCTGATGGAGCAGTCCACGGAACATAAATTCAAAGCAGATCGGCTCCACGATAAAGATTGCGATAAAGAATGTCGGCAACGCCATTACCGCATCCATAGCATATTCAGACACGCCGAAAAATACTTCACTGAGTTCTTTATTCAGTAATCCTCGTGCGGCATAAATCTCACCGAAGGCAAATGCAAAGCCGATCAGCGGCAAAACAAGCCACATAGGCTTTGACATCTCATTGCCCTCATACCCATTCTGCTCATGGTCTTTATACCACATGAACAGGTAAATGACTGACAACGTTCCGAACAACATAAGCGGCATATCGACGATCGTTTTTATCTCATCGCCCGATGAGAAGCCGATCGCAGCCGAAAACGATACCCCCATGATCGCTACACTGAATATAAAAGCCGCCACCAGATAGATGATAAACGGCAAAGCAAGACGCAACAGTCTATCCATGATATTTCCCTCCTGATCTTTTTTCTACGTAATGCATACATCACGTAAATATCGTATCATTAGCCCGCTCCATCGTCAATGCACCGTAATGTTTTGTAAGGTTCTGTAAGAAATTCTTAAGTGTACCGGGATTCAAAAAACCGGGGTGTCTCGCGACACCCCGGGAAGTTTTTTAAGTTTTTAATGATCAATAATCAACCATTACGTTCGCATTCTCATCGATCTCGCCTTCGTAGGTGTGCAGGATCTTGATGTAGGTTGCGGTAGGAAGCGCCGCGCAGAGATCCTTACCATCTGCTTCTGTCATATCGATGTTCATGTAAGCGTGCAGTTCCTTGTTGTAGCCAATATCCTCAACTACGTCGTCCTCTGCCTCATAGCGGGCAATGTGGAACTTATCGACCATTTCATTGACCAGATCATCACGATCCTGGTTATCCATATCTGCAAGCCAGAAGGAGAATTCCATGCAGTATGCACGGTTCTTCGTATTACCGAAGTGAGACGGGAAGCCGCCTGCGGACTTCGTACGGATGTTGTTTGCCTTGCAATAGCTCTGGATCGGCGAGTTGTTCGCACAGAAGATCACGAGCTTCGGGATCATGTTCTGACCCATCTTCGGGAAGAAGATACGGTTTCCGAGGCGGGTAGCCATCGGAGAAATGGTGATACGGCCGAGGCTACGGCAGTTGTAAAGCGCCTTATCCTCGATCGCGATAACGCTGTTCGGAATATTGATATCGGTAAGCGATGTACACTCATTGAATGCGTTCTGTTCAATAACGGAGATACCATCCGGAAGGACTGCCGTTACGAGATCCTTACAGTGTGCACATACATTCTGGCTGATATAAGCCGTTCCTGCCGGGAATGAGATCTGTTTGATCGCACAACGGTAGAATGCGCCGTTTCCGACATCCTTTGTCTCCTCGGGAAGATCCGCGGACTCAAGGCTCGTACAATAGCTGAATGCGTAACTGCGGATCGTCTTCAGCGACTTGGAGAATACGACCTTCTTCAGTTTCTCACAACCATGGAACGCTTCGGATCCGATGAAACGGATCGCATCGGAGAATACAACGCTCTCGATCTCTTCATTACGACAGAAAGCTCTTGCGGAGATTGCAACGACCTTAAAGCCTTCGATGGTATCGGGAAGGTGTACATCCTTCGCTCCGGTTCCGATATACTGGTCAATGTAGATCTCTCCATCGACCAGACGATATTTGTAATTCTCGGTAGCGGTAATGTCAGCGGGAGAAACGACATCCACTTCAACTGCGGACTGGATCTCATATACAATGGAACCGTCGGCAGACTCAACCACCTTACCGTCATTCTTCTTTGCTGCCTCAGCTGCTGCCTTAGCTGCTTCTTCTGCTGCTCTGGCTTCTGCCTCTGCCTTTGCTGCTGCTTCTGCCTCTGCTGCTGCCTTAGCTTCTGCCTCGGCCTTTGCTGCTGCTTCTGCTGCCGCTGCTGCCTCTGCTGCTGCCGCCGCTGCCTCTGCTTCCGCCTTTGCTGCTGCTTCTGCCTCGGCCTTTGCTGCTGCTTCTGCTGCCGCCGCTGCCGCTGCTGCTTCAGCCTCAGCCTTCGCTGCCGCTTCCGCTTCCGCTGCTGCCTTAGCCTCTGCCTCTGCTCTTGCAGCTGCCTCTGCTGCTTCCTGCTCAGCCTTCTTCTTAGCTGCGCGCTCTTCTGCATCGGCAAATGTATCCGGATCGATCGGTGTGCCGCAGATCGGACACTCGGTCATGCCGGGCTCGATCGGACAGCAACATACGGAACAGAAATATCCGGTATCATCAACATCATCCGCCAGTGCGGCATGATTACGAAGTCCTTCCAGTTCCTCACGAAGTCCGTCAAATGTATGACGTGCTTCCTCGATGGAACCATCGATCGAAGCAACTGCCTCGCGAACATCGCCCTTCGTTCTCTCGAGTTCATCAATGCCTTCCTGCAACTGCCGCTTTTGCTCGTCGCAAGCTTCGAAACGGCGATCCAGTTCAGCCTTCTGCTCATCCACAACAGAGAAGCCCTTCTCGAGTTCGCCTCTGCGTTCCTGCAGGGAAACGAGCTCGGCTGCCAGTTCATCCTTCTCATGCTCGAGTTCGGAATAACTCTGGCGCAACTGCTTCTTCTGATCGTCCAGCTTTGACATCTCGACGGTCATATCGTTCTTGCGGATCATCATCGTGTTCATCGCATTTTTGAGTTCCATCTTCTGCGATGTCATCGTGGCCAATGTCTGCTCGAATATGGCCTTCTGCTCCTGCATGCTGTTGATCGTCTCTTCGTAGCTGGAATACTTCTCATTCAGCTGGTTCAGAGAGTTCTGCACGTTCTGACGATCCGACTCCAGATCATTCATGCGCTGCTGCAATTCACTGCGCTGATTATCCATCTGCACGAGAGTACGCTCAACGTCCGCTTTCTGCGTAACCATGGACTCCATGCCACTCTGCATCTCAGAGATCCGGCGGCTCAGGTCATCCATGCTGTTCGTAAAGTTCTGCGTCTGAGCATTGACCTCGTTGATCTTCTTATCCATCTCGGCGTTCTGTCCGTCGACGGCAGAGATACGGCTCTGCAGTAATGTCTTCTGCTCATCGATCGCGCCGAAACGCTTCTCGAGTTCGATACGCTTTTCGTCCAATGCCACGAAGCGGGACTCAAGCTCACTCTTCTGCGCGTCCATTTCTTTAAACTGTGCCTCAACTTGAGACTTCTGCTCAACCATCTGAGCAAACTTCGCGCTCAGGTCGGTCTTCTCCGTCTCGAGAGCAGTCACACGGTCCAAGATATTCTGACGTTCCGAATCCAGCGCCGAATTCTTTTCATCCAGCATCCCCTTCTGTGATTCAAGCGCAGAAACTCGATTCTCCAACTCATTTTGGAGTTTTCCTTCTAATTCGTTGATTAGATTCAGTAAGTCTTGTTGTTTCTCATTCATGCGGCTTTCACTCCATCACATCACTTATTTTGAGGTAGTTTCCCCCTTTTCTAACATTGTAGCACACATTTTGGATTTTGTCGCCATCTTTTTTCAATTTTTTAAATAAATTCCCACTTTTTAAAGCATCAAAAAAGCCGGCACAGTGGGTTAGTCTGTGTCGGCCCTATTGGTTTCGGCCCGAAAGGCCGGAAATGCTTAAAAATCTTGCGATCAGTTAATACCGTTTACGGCTACTGTCAAGCGGGAAATCTTACGGGAAGCGGTATTTCTGTGGTATACGCCCTTGCTCTGCGCTTTGGAGATCTCGGAGATCGCATCCTTAAGCGCTGCAGAAGCTACGGCCTTATCACCTGCTGCAACGGCTGCATCAACCTTCTTGATGTAGGTCTTAACCTTGGATTTGATCGCCTTGTTGCGTTCGGTTCTGGTCTTGATAACGTCAATACGCTTCTTTGCGGATTTAATATTTGCCATTATGGCACCTCCATACATTTCATACGATTTCAGTATGATCAAAAGGAGAGTGAAATCTTTCTCTCATACCGGGCGTTTTATGCGTCCTATTCTAACGAGACACGAAAATACGGCGCATACTCAATAATAATAAGCGAACCGCAATGTAAAGTCAAGCACTTTTCGAAAAAAAATCCAAAAATTCCCGGTTTGCGTCGATGCTGGGATCCGTATGCCCGGTCAACCTCTTCTGGCGATCTTCACAAAGGCCAGTTCGGCCCCCAGTTTATCTGCCAGATCGCCTTTTTTCACCGCATGCTCCATCTCCATGCACATCTTCGAATAATCGGCAAGCTGTTGCTCGGTAAAACGTTTTCCCTGGCCAATGAGTTTCTTGCCGACGAACGGCCGCACGCGTAGCTGGCTCGCGATCGCATCCGGGCCCATGCCCGTTTTCTGCAACTGCTTCACCTGAAGCAACTGGCGGATCAGTTTCCCCACCATGAACAGGATCCGCATGGGCGGCTCCTTCAGCGCCAGCAGGTCATAATACATCGAAAGCGCGCTCTTCTCGCGTCCTTCCGCCATCGCATCCATCATCTGGAAAATGCGATTCTGGATCCACAACGTGGTCACCGTCTGCACATCCTCGAGCCGGATCTCGCCGGTCTCGGCCACGTACGCGGCAAGTTTATCGAATTCGCTGATCATGTTTTCCATGTTGTCCGAGGTCCGCATCACGAACTCTTCGGC
Source organism: Lachnospiraceae bacterium (assembly GCA_017550425.1). Taxonomy (GTDB): domain Bacteria; phylum Bacillota; class Clostridia; order Lachnospirales; family Lachnospiraceae; genus UBA1201. Next base: position 5,775 of record JAFZPG010000064.1, read on the forward strand.
CGCCGACCGAGTGATCTTCAGGTCGTTCGCTTTACACCGCGCCAGGACCCAGTTCATCAGTTCCTCTTCCGATGGCTTCTTCATCTCCACGACGCGGCCTTTTTTTTCGACCGCTTTGTAGAGTTTCGTCCGTTTGTCGGCTTTTTCTTCATTGAACACGACCACGGCCGTTTCCGGAAGAGCTGCGATCGCGTCCGCCCAGTCTTCGGCCGATTTAGAAAACAGGCCGGAATCCTGCACCAGCGCGAAACGGTAGTCGGCAAAAAACGGCATCGTCTCGACAAAATCGCGAAACGCCGCCAGATCGATATCATTTTCCGAATAAACGGCGCAGTTCATCGTGTCTTCCTGAGTGACCGCCTTCATCAAGAGCTTCGCGTAATAGTTGCGCAGATAGTTCTCCTCGCCGTACAACAGGTAGACCCGTTCAAACTGTCTCTCTTTGATCTGCCGTTTCAGTTCCTTCATGCCCGGTTCTCCTCGCGGCGGAGAATGCTGCCCGTGATGGTCAGCTCGTCGCCGCCGGTGATCTCAAATGATGTCTTCTTCTCGTTGCAGGCGATCTTGCAGTCGCCCGAAAATGTCTTAATATAACGCCCGTAGGCGACCTTCGTCTCCAGGGCCGCGCCGCCGTGCATGCGCCCGTCGATCTTTGCGGCAAATCCTTTGTAACCGTTCTCCAGATCGATCTTGATATCCCCGCGCCCGCTTCGGATCACGGCCTTGGTATCGCCTTCGATCGTAAGATCGATGTCGCCGCGCGTCGCCGTGACCCGCATCCGATCCGCTGACACATGAACTGCGTTCAGGTCGGCCCGGTCCAGCTCCGCAGACCATGCTTTCACGCTCACGGCTTCCAGCGTCACATCCCCGCTCTTTTTTATAATGCTCAGTTTCTTTCCTTTGATACGCTTCAGCACCGCATCTCCGCTCCGCAGAGCCGATACCGCGAGATCATCACACTGAATGTCGTTCAGCTCGCAATCGCCCGAAAGGGTCCTTGAAGCGATATAATGCGCGAACACATCCGATACGAGGCAGTCCGCCTTCGTCGTCTCCAGCGTCATATCCTGGACGCGCGGCACTCTGCCGTCATCTGATTTTATGCCCGTCACCGCGATATCCCCATGGATGGTCCGGATATTCAGGTACGAAAGCGTTTTCGCCCTGCCCTCACCGGTGCCGAGATACACTTCGATGTCGCCCGACTCCGATCGGATCTCCAGACTGCGGAAACCGATCGGCAAGCCTACGAAAAGGGGGGAATTCTCCGTGATATGTTTTTGCAGATTCTCGCGCTGGCGCGAATAAAACAATGCGCCCGCATTGCCCGCCATCTTGCGGATATCCAGATCCGCGATCTCGTACAGAAACTCGCGGCCGAACCTGCGGCGCCCCTCCGGCGTCTTCAGATCCGAAGCCATCTCGCGCACATGTTCCTTCTCGCGGCGCACCGTCTCCGGGCTGACCGTTTCATTCAAAACCTTCGTAAACGTCTCGGAAAATGTCGGATCCTGCGGATCGGAATGCAGATACAGTCCGCCCTTCGTCTCACGCTTCGCGATCGGAACGGCGCGATAGATCCGTGCCTCTGAAAAGCGAGCGTCACACAGCACGTAAACCGCGGAATCCGAGGTCGAGATATTCAGCCCCGGTTTCGCGCAAATAATGGCTTCATCGCCGTTCAAAAGCCCGAGGATCTCTTCTGTAAATCGATCATTTTCCTGCATGGTAACCTCATCTTAGAAAACGAAAAGTTTTCCGCGCCGCGGAAAACTTTTCCATTTACTTATCCACGATAATTTTTGGATTTCGGATTCGTCTGGTCCAGTAATTCGATCAGACGATTGCCGTCTGCCATCGAAAACTTATACTTTCGGTTAAACATCTTATCGCCGTATTGGTTCAACTCTCGATAAACGATATCAAGTTCTTTTCTGCGCTCCTGCTTCTCTTTAAGTTCAGCCATGAGCTTATCATATTTCTTCTGTTTGCCCTTCTGCTGATAAGCAAGTGCCTTTACCTCGAGAAAATTCAGTTCGTTTACGCGGTCGTGGTACTGCTCGGTCCGGTTTTGAATGAGCTTAATAATGTCTACGGCATTCTCGGAGATGATACGTCTCGCGGATTCATCTCCCTTCAAGGGATAAAATTTCTTATACAAGTCAATCATGGCTCTCACTCCTCTCCGGATAATTCGTTAGATAATTTACCTCGAATTGTCTCTTTGTACAAACAGTATAGCATAGTGTATCGAAAGAATCAAGCACAATTCATGATAGATTTGCATGATTTTTTGCACGATCTGCAAGTTGCGCCATATTTTTTCGATCCCGGTCCCCTCTGGATGCGAAGCCTGTGGAAACATGGCCTTTTGCGCATCATACCTCCGGTTATACTCCCGTTCATCCGGGTTTCTTACGCGCATTTTCCGAAAATGCAGCCTTTTGCGCGTAGTTCCTCTTCGGATCATCCAGACTTCTTACGCGCATTTTCCGATAATGCAGCCTTTTGCGCGTAATATCTCTTCGGATCATCCGGGTTCCTTACGCGCATTTCCCGATAATGCAGCCTTTTGCGCGTAATTTCCCTCCCGTTCATCCCGGTTTCTTACGCGCATTTTCGGTAAAAGCAGCGTTTTGCGCGTAATTTCTCTCTTGTTCATCCGGCTTTCTTACGCGCATTTTCCGAAAATGCGACCTTTTGCGCGTAATTTCCCTCCCGTTCATCCGGGTTTCTTACGCGCATTTTCCGAAAAAACAGCCTTTTGCGCGTAATCAGCATGTGCGGATGAGAAGCACAAATAGAATTTGTGAAAAAATATAGAGGCAGATGCCGAAAATGCCGGCCTCTGCCTCTTCGATCTGAAAACCCAAAGGATCAGAATTCAATTCTCCCTTAGATCTTAGATTAGTTCATGAGTTTGATCGGGTTGAGTTTTACGCCCGGTCCCATGGTGGATGCGAGTGTTACGCTCTTCAGGTACTGGCCCTTAACAGCGGCAGGCTTAGCCTTGATGATCGCGTCCATAATTGCCTGGAAGTTGTCTGCTAACTGCTCCTCAGAGAAAGATACCTTACCAACCGGAACATGCACAATGTTGGATTTGTCCAGACGGTATTCGATCTTACCTGCTTTGATTTCGTTGACCGCTTTAGCGATATCCATGGTTACGGTGCCTGCCTTCGGGTTGGGCATGAGACCCTTCGGTCCGAGAACACGACCCAGACGACCAACAACACCCATCATGTTCGGGGTAGCAACAACAACGTCGAAATCCAACCAGCCTTCGTTCTGGATCTTCGGAATGAGTTCCTCAGCTCCTACGTAATCTGCGCCTGCTGCAGCAGCCTCGTCAGCCTTGTCGCCCTTTGCGAATACAAGGATGCGGACCGTCTTACCGGTTCCGTGAGGGAGTACAACAGCGCCACGGATCTGCTGATCTGCGTGACGTCCGTCACAACCTGTACGAACATGAACCTCTACCGTCTCGTCGAACTTTGCGGTAGATGCCTTCTTAACTAATGCGATCGCGTCAGCTACATCATACTGTGTAGAACGGTCTACCAGTTTTGCAGCCTCAATGTATTTCTTTCCTCTTTTCATGATGAAAACCTCCTAGTGGTATTTGCGGGAATGTCCCTCCCACGTGTCATTCTTCTGTAGTATATCAGTCCTCAACTGTGATGCCCATGCTGCGCGCGGTACCCGCGATCATGCTCATCGCTGCTTCAACACTTGCTGCGTTCAGATCCGGCATCTTGAGCTCAGCGATCTTCTGAAGCTCTGCCTTGGAGATCTTAGCAACCTTGATCTTGTTGGACTTAGCGGAACCGGACTCGATCTTGCAAGCCTTCTTAAGAAGAACGGCTGCAGGCGGAGTCTTTGTGATGAAGCTGAAGCTTCTGTCCGCATATACGGTAATAACTACGGGAATGATCATGCCGGCCTGATCAGCGGTCCGGGCATTGAACTCCTTCGTGAACTGCACGATGTTGACACCATGCTGACCCAGAGCAGGACCAACGGGCGGAGCCGGTGTAGCCTTTGCTGCGGGGATCTGTAACTTAATGTAACCTGTAACTTTTTTTGCCATAGTGGCACCTCCTGAATAAAATGTGGTGATTGCGGGAATGTCCCTCCCACGGGGCGGTCAAAAAGAATGCCCCATTAAAGTTTCTTTACATCTGTAAAGCTGAGCTCGACTGCGGTTTCACGGCCGAACATTTCAACATTGATCGTAATACGCTGTTTTCCGGAATTGATGCTCTTGATATCGCTGACGGTATCAGCCCAAGGTCCGGCGATAACGCGTACCATGTCTCCGACCTCAAACGGCACTGCCGTATCCGGCGGATACATTCCGAGTTTTGCAACTTCCTCCTCAGAGAGGGGAACGGGTTTGGATCCCGGACCGACAAATCCGGTAACACCTCTGGTATTACGAACCACGTACCAGGTATCGTCGTTCATGCACATATGAAGCAATACATATCCGGGGAAGATCTTCCTCTGGACCTGACGCTTCTCTCCGTTCTTCAGTTCGAACTCGGTCATCATGGGAACCTGAACGTCCAGGATCTGATCCTGCAGATTGCGGTTCTCGATGGTCTTCTCAATGTCGACCTTGACCTTATTCTCATATCCGGAGTATGTATGAACCACATACCAATGCGGTTTTCCGTCATAATTTGCCATACTTACCGTCCCTCACTATTTAGAAATTAAGTAAATGCCGAACTTAAACAAAGCATCGGAAAGAAAAATGATAGCGCCGACAACTGCGGATACGGAGATAACTGCGACCGTTTCCTTAGCAACGTCATCCTTCTTGGGCCAAATGATCTTCTTGAATTCAGCCTTCACTCCTTTGAAGAAGCCTTTCTTCATAATTACTCCTATCTTCTGTCTGAGACAGCCGGTGCTGTGGTCAACAATGACTACTTTGTTTCCTTGTGGTTCGTGTGCTTTTTGCAGAACTTACAATACTTCTTAGTTTCCATACGTTCCGGATGAGCTTTCTTATCCTTCATCAGGTTGTAGTTACGCTGTTTGCACTCTGTACACTCCAGTGTAATCTTAACTCGCATGATCTCCACCTCCAATTAATGATTTAGGTGGTCCAAGTGTCAAAGGACAGGGCTCTTTCGACGAAAAAGCGCTTTCCATCGACACCCGAACCGTTAGCAACATATCAGCTCTTTTCTTCTGTTCATCTACGGCCAATGTACCGATCGCCCGTAAATTTGTGCATAAAAAAAAGACCTGATCTCTTCCATATGCCCTAATACTATATCACGGCGTTTAGGTAAAGTCAAGCCTTTTTTTACAATTTTATTCTTCGCCCTTCATCTTGCGCTTATTCTCATACATGCGGGTGTCGGCGCGCTGGAAGATGGCACTGTACTCCTCTCCCACATGCTCTAAGCAATCGGCCATGCCGGATGCGACCGAGATGCGCTCTACCGGGGAAATGGCCTCGTTTGCAGCCAGATCCGCCATGCGCTCCCGCATCGCGTTCAGAAGTTCATACCTTTGGGTATAGTCGTCATGCACGGCGATCGCAACGAACTCGTCGCCGCCGGTACGGAAGACCGGACTGTGTTTAAACGTATTACAGATCAGTTTACAGCACTTGCGGATATAGTCGTCGCCCGCCTCATGTCCCAGCGCATCATTGACCTGTTTCAGATAGTTGATGTCAAAGCAGACCACAGCGAAAGGATCGGCCTCCCCGGCTGCCATTTCGGACTCCAAACGCTTCACATAACGGTCGTACGCGGTACGGTTCTTTACGAAGGTCAGCGAGTCTTTTTCGATCAGCATTGACAGTTTCGCATTGAGCGCGGTCAATTGCATATTTCTGCGATACGAAATGATGGCGCGGTTAAAGCGATTCTCGCAAGCCTGGAAGGACAGATCTGCCACCCAGGACAGACGGTCGGTGAACACGATGTAGCCGCAGACATAACTTTCGTAGTATGTAGGCACAAAGAAATACATGTGGTTCGGGCCGGTCGGATCATCGTCCGGTAACAACTGCGAAGTGGAGATGACCCCGGCTTCCACCTGCTTGCCTTTTCTCTTCGCGACGAACGTATCCATCACATCCGCATAGCGGTACTTAGGGAACTCGGAGACATCGGTCAATGAAAAATCCACGATGTGGGGATCCTGCATGATGTAAAACGTATCTCCCTCCCAACCGCCGCCGCCTGCAAACAGGCGGGACAGTCTCGATTTAAGATCGTCATAATCCACCGACTGGATGATCTCGCGCTCCATGGCGTGGAAACGTGACTCAACAACGCTGGACATCATGTTTTTCCGCGGGATACTTCGTGCGGTATCCTGACGACGGGAATCATCATTTCGAACCGTCATGCATCCGCAGCTCTCTCCCGGTCGGAATTCGCAGTCCACCAAAAACTCCATGGGAGCATCCTCCCCGTCGAAGATCTTCTGAAGCACCTCGACCGTCTTTCGGCCGACTTCATCATAGCGCTGATCCACCGTGGCTATGGAAGGATAAAAACTCTGTCCCTCCTGCGAATAATCAAAGCCGGTCACGATGGCACTGTCGACCGGAAGACCGTTATCCGTGAAACAATAACTGACGCTCTCTGCCAGAGAGTCATTGGCGCAGACAAAAGCGTCCGGAAGTTTCATGCCATTCCGTATACGGCCGCCGAACTCACCGAAGATCCTTCCGATCGCCCAGTCGGAATAAAAGATATCGGATTCCGAAAGCGTCAGACCATGTGCATGCATGGAGTCCCGAAGCGCGATCAAACGGGCGTTCGAGTCTTCGTTTTCCCGGGAACCCGCGATGAATATGATTGAACGTGCCTGATGTTCCTCGATAATATGATCGCACAACTGCCGCATGCCTTTGTAATTATTGATACCGATGCAGTGAAATCCCGGATGCTGCATGCCGACGCAGACGATGGGGATCCCGGATCTCTCCAGTTTCTCGGTCAGCCGGTTGATGACTTCGGTGAAATTCAATCCGGGCGTGAACATGATCGCAGCATCAAACTTCGTCAGATCGGGAAGATCAAAGATCGCACCCATGCTCTTTAATTCCACATCACCGGCGTTATATACTCCATGGCTGATAAAAACATAGAAATCGATCGACGATTCGGGTATGTTTTTCGATACCCCGTCGAGGTAACGGTATGCATTTTCCGCGTTCCAGCCATTTAAAAAGACGGCTATTTTTTTCTTGCGTTCGGTTTCCATAGAAGGCCTCCTGTTCCGCTATAGTTTTCGGAATAAAGATTTACGCGTCATTCGTGTCTATATTATTATATCACAATTTATGCGAATTTGCATCCGAAAATTTACATTTTCGTGCATCAGGCCGAATTGCTCTTCAATATCAGGGAAACAAAAACCGCAGGTGCCGTCCTTGCGGGACGAAATGCCTGCGGTCTTGAAATTATAAGAATATTACAATGCTTCGGTCGCTGTCTTCTCGATGCCGAGGCCCTTGCGGTAACGCTCGGTGTAAGCCGCGAAGCCCGCGGTGCCCGCAGCATCTGCCTCGCATGTCTTTTTCGTAACGTCTGCGAAGATCTCCTGCTCCAGATAATCGGACAGGCTCTGGCCGGCCTTCTTGCATACGGTGTAGTCTGCGAGAAGCGCGATGCCGTAAGCGCCGCCCTCTCCGGCCGTTCCCTGCATCACGGAAACGGGCGCGCCGATCGCATCCGCCAGGATCTGCTGGCCCACGCCCTCGGTCTTAAACAGACCGCCGTGTCCCAGCACGCTGGTAATGCGGACCTTCTCCTCTTTCAGGATGTCGAGGCCCATCTTCAGGGTCGCCAGGGATGCGTACAGGTGGGTGCGCATGAAATTGGCCAATGTGAATTTCGCATCCGGTGTGCGGACGAACAGAGGGCGTCCCTGCTCCATGCCTGTTACATGCTCGCCGGAGAAATAGTTATATGCCAGAAGGCCGCCGCAGTCGGCATCACCTTCCATCGCCTTGCGGTACAGGCCGCCGTAGAGTTCGTCGGCGGACAATGCATGGCCCGTCAGCTTTGCGAACTCACCGAAGAGGCCGACCCAGGCATTCAGATCGGAAGTACAGTTGTTGCAATGCACCATCGCAACGGTATCGCCGGAAGGCGTCGTTACGAGGTCGATCTCGGAGTGTACCTTCGCGAGGTCTTTTTCCAGTACGACCATAGCGAAGACGGAAGTGCCGGCGGAAACATTGGCCGTGGTCGGACGAACCGAATTCGTAGCGACCATGCCGGTGCCCGCATCGCCCTCCGGAGGGCAGAAAGCCGCGCCGGGCTCCAATGTGCCGGTCGGATCCAGCAGAGCCGCGCCTTCCTTCGTCAGCGTGCCGGCGGCATCGCCCGCGCACAAAACCTTCGGAAGCAGGGATGCGAGAGGCTGCGTAAAGCCCTTCGCCTGCGCCATCTTGTCGAAGATCTCCATCAGATCCTTACGATAATCGCAGGTTGCGGAATCGATCGGGAATACGCCCGATGCCGCGCCGACGCCCAGGACCTTCTGACCGGTCAGCATGTAATGAACATAACCATCCAGTTCGGTCATGAACCGGATGTCTTTCGTGTGCGTCTC
>JAFZPG010000065.1 GCA_017550425.1 Lachnospiraceae bacterium
ACGATCCATGCGGCAGTGGAGCATGAAAACGTTTTCGCATGCCAGTTCCATCCGGAGAAAAGCGGAACCGTAGGACTTCAGATATTGACCAATTTCACAAAATTGGATTAAGGGGGCAGCATATGTTCACAAAGAGGATCATTCCCTGCCTGGACGTTCATGCCGGACGTGTAGTCAAGGGTGTTAATTTCGTTAATCTGCGCGACGCGGGCGACCCCGTTGAGGTCGGCGCGGCCTATGATACGGCGGGCGCGGATGAACTTGTTTTTCTGGATATCACGGCATCTTCCGATGCGAGAAATATCGTGATCGACATGGTCCGTCGCGTGGCGGAGCGTGTGTTTATTCCTTTTACGGTCGGCGGAGGCATCCGCACGGTCGATGATTTCCGCGCGATCCTGCGTGAGGGCGCGGATAAGATCTCGGTGAATTCCGCAGCGATCAATACGCCGCGGCTCATCAGTGATGCTGCCGACAAATTCGGAAGCCAGTGTGTCGTCGTGGCGATCGACGCCAGACGTCGTGAGGACGGCAGCGGTTGGAATGTATTTAAAAACGGCGGACGCATCGATACCGGTCTGGATGCGATCGAGTGGGCTGCGAAGGCCAATAAACTCGGCGCGGGTGAGATCCTGCTGACCAGCATGGACTGCGACGGAACGAAGGCCGGCTATGATAATGAACTGACCCGCCAGGTGGCAGAGGCGGTTTCCATCCCCGTGATCGCTTCCGGCGGCGCGGGTACCATGGAGCACTTTTATGATGCATTGACCGTGGGAAAAGCGGACGCGGCGCTGGCTGCCTCGCTGTTCCACTAGAAGGAGATGGAGATCTCCGCGCTGAAGGATTATCTGGCAGAGCGCGGCGTTCCCGTTCGTCGTGTTTAGGAGTCGATATGTACGATTTTGATGAGTTTCGCAGTGTGATCAAGGCGCTGCGCCATCCCGAGACGGGATGCCCCTGGGACCGCGTGCAGACGCACGAGACACTGATCCCGTGCCTGATCGAGGAGACCTACGAGGTGATCGAGGGAATCCGCATCTGGCAGGACAGCGCGGACGCGGAGAATTTCTGTGAGGAGCTGGGCGACCTGTTGCTTCAGGTGGTCATGCAGTCGCAGATCGCGTCGGAGGAAGGCCTGTTTACGCTGGACGATGTGATCAACAACGTATGTGACAAAATGTACCGCCGGCATCCGCATGTGTTCGGTGATGTGGTGGCCAATGATCCTGCATCCGCCCTGGCTTCTTGGGAGTCGGCGAAAGGAAAAGAAAAAGGCAAGGATCAGATCAAAAACCAGGTCGAGGCCGTGCCGGTGTCATTTCCCGCGTTGTATCGCTATCAGAAGATGCTGAAGAAGGCGGTCAAACACTATGCGTACGAAAGCGGACGCGTGGCTGCGGCCGACCGACTGCAAAAACTTACCGAAGAAGTGAAGCAGGCGGAATGCGAGTCATACGACGTGTCAAAGAAGCAGGCACTGGTCGCAGAGATGCTCCGGAAGGTAGTCGAGATCTCGGCGGCTCTGGATGTCAACGCGGAGGATGCCCTGAAGGAAGCCTGCACATCGTTCGGAAAAGAGTTTCAGGAGGCGAAGTGAGATTTCCTCCCGTGACGATATGTGCAGTTGCTTTTGATTTTATATAAATTCGGAAACACAAGATAATCTATCGTTTTCTACACCCCTTTGTGCTACTATTTCAGTAGACAAGGGGGTGATTTTTTATGGTAGGGATCACGCATTGCGCCGCGCTTTCCGGGGTGGAGGGAGTTCTGTTGACCGTGGAAGCGGATGCTTCGGAGGGGTTTCCTCAGTTTGAAATGGTCGGCCTGCTTTCTTCAGAGGTGAAGGAGGCACGGGAGCGGGTGCGCACCGCGATCAGCAACTCCGGCTACGAACTGCCGGTCATGAAATATACGATCAATCTGTCGCCGGCGGATATCCGCAAGGCGGGGAATTATTTCGACCTTCCCATCGCGATGGCCGTTCTGGCTTCGGTCCGCCTCGTGGACCGGATGCGGATCTCTTCTTATTTTATCGTCGGGGAGCTCAGCCTGGAGGGACATCTGCGCCCAATCAGCGGGACGTTGTCTCTGGTGATCGCGGCGCGAAAAAACGGGTTTACGAAATGCATTGTCCCGCTGGAAAACGCGAAAGAGGCGGCACTCATCGAAGGCATGGAGATCTTCGGTTTCTCCACGTTGGAGGAGTGTGTAAATTTCTTTGATAAGGGGGAGAATGCAGATGCATACGTGCCGGATCCGGCGGACTATCTGCCCGAGGTGAATGTCGGGACCATGGATTTTTCCGAGATCGTCGGCCAGGAGAACCTGAAACGGGCGGCCCTGGTCGCGAGCGCGGGCCTGCATAATATGCTGATGATCGGACCGCCGGGCAGCGGTAAGACGATGCTGGCGCGGCGCATCCCGACCATTCTGCCGCCCATGCATCTGGAGGACGCGATCGAGGTGACGGGGATCCACAGTGTGTGCGGTCTGGTGTCGCCCGGCCATCCGCTGATGACGGCGCGGCCGTTTCGCAGTCCGCACCATACCAGTAGCGCGATCGCCCTGGTCGGCGGAGGTTCGATCCCCCGGCCCGGCGAGATGTCGCTCGCACACCGGGGCGTGCTGTTTCTGGATGAACTGCCCGAGTTCGGGAAACAGGTCCTGGAGGTCATGCGACAGCCGCTGGAAGATCGCAGGGTCGTCATCAGCCGCATCCACGGAAGTTATGTGTTCCCGACGTCGGTGATGCTGGTGGCGGCGATGAACCCCTGCAGTTGCGGTTACTATCCGGACCGGACGAAGTGTAAATGCAAGGACAGCGACATTGCCCGCTATCTGGGGCGCATCAGCCGCCCTATCCTGGACCGGATCGATATCACGGTGGAGGCCGCGCGGATCCCGTACGATGTGATCTCGGCGCGCTCGGGCAATGTCACGAGTGCGGAACTGTCCGCGCTGGTCTGCCGGACGATGGAGATCCAGAGAAAACGCTATGATAAAGAGGGCATCTCGTTCAACTCGCAGCTTTCGGGCTCGCTGGTGAAGAAATACTGTCGGCTCGGAAGTGAAGAAGAGGAGTTGATGAAGCAGGCATACGACACGTACGATTTCAGCACGCGGACCTACACGCGGGTGCTGAAGGTCGCGCGGACCATCGCGGACCTGGAGGAAAGCGAGGAGATCCGGGCGGAGCATCTGTCGGAGGCGGTGCGCTATCGCAGCCTGGAGCATAGTATATGGAAGAGGTGAGGGATTGACAAAAGAAGACGCATGGTACTGTTTATGCAACACGCAGGAGATGGACTCATTCCGGATGCTTCGTTTCGTTTCGTTGTTCTCCGATGTGCGTGAGATCTTTACGGAGGATCTGTCCGAACTGGATACGGGTGAGATCCTGGCGCATGATCTGTTTGCGAGGTTGCGCGAGGTCATCCGAAAACAGGGGGAGATCCTGTATGACCGACAGAAGAAGGAAGAGAGGGGGATCCGTTTTGTATCGATCGAGCATCCGGATTACCCGAAACGGCTGAAGGACATGGAAGACCCGCCGTTGGGGCTGTTCTATCGCGGGGAACTTCCGCGGGAGGGACTTAAGAGCGCGGCGATCATCGGAGCACGCACCTGCAGTGAATACGGGCGTGATGCGGCGTACACTTTCGGACGATATCTGGCGCAAAACGGCGTGCAGGTCATCAGTGGGATGGCGTTGGGCGCGGACGGCGCGGGGCAGTGGGGAGCATTGTCCGCAGAAGGGAAGAGTTATGCCGTTTTGGGAAACGGGGTGGACATCTGCTACCCGCAGGAACACTACCCTTTGTATGAGAAACTGTGCGCCACGGGCGGGGTGATCTCGGAGTTTGCGCCGCAGACGCCGGGGCTGAGCTATCATTTTCCGCGTAGGAATCGGATCATCAGCGCATTATCCGACTGTGTGATCGTGATCGAGGCCCGAAAGAAGAGCGGGACCATGACCACGGTGGATCACGCGCTTAATCAGGGGAAGGATGTTTTTGCCCTGCCGGGACGTTATAACGACCCGATGAGCCAGGGCTGTAACATGCTCATAAAACAGGGCGCGTACATCCTGACGGGGCCGGAGGATCTGGCTCAGGTCCTGGGGTTGATCACGGAAGAAGACGGGAAAAAATCAAAAATTTTGAATTTGGGTCTTGCCAAAGAAGAGAATATGGTGTATAGTTGCATAAGTTTGCAACCCAAACACATGGACGATCTGCTCGAACAGATCGGGCAGTTGACCGTCGGCGAGCTGTCGCTGGCCCTCATGCGACTCGAGATCGCAGGGCTCATCAGGCAGTTCGGTTCCGGCTATTATGTAAGGAATGAGTAGAGATGGCAAAATACCTGGTTATCGTTGAGTCCCCTTCCAAGATCAAGACGATCAAGAAATTCCTCGGAAGCAATTATGAGGTCGTGGCTTCGAACGGTCACGTGCGTGACCTGCCGAAGAGCTCGATGGGATTCGATGTGGAACATGATTATGAACCGCACTATATAACGATCCGCGGAAAAGGGGATATCCTGGCGAAACTTCGCAAGGAAGTAAAAAAAGCGGATCGCGTATATCTGGCAACGGACCCTGACCGCGAGGGAGAGGCAATCTCCTGGCATTTGGCGGCGGCATTAAAGATCCCGGATAAAGATATCTATCGCATTACGTTCAATGAGATCACAAAGAATGCAGTGCAGGCTTCCCTGAAGCGCCCGCGAAAGATCGATCAGAACCTTGTGGATGCACAGCAGACCCGTCGTATCATGGACCGTATGGTGGGTTATCGCATCAGTCCGCTCCTGTGGGCGAAGGTGAAGCGTGGCCTGTCTGCAGGCCGTGTTCAGTCCGCGACCCTGCGCATGATCTGCGACCGTGAGGACGAGATCAATGCATTCGTTCCGGAAGAGTATTGGACGTTGGATGCCCGCCTGACATTGACCGGCGAGAAGAAGCCGATCTTGGCGAAATACTACGGAACGAAGGATAAAAAAGAAGACATCACCTGCAAAGAGCAGATGGATAAGATATTAAAGCGCCTGAAGGGTAAGGATTTCGTCGTTTCCGAAGTGAAGAAATCCACCCGCGTGCGCAAGGCTCCGACGGCATTTACCACCAGTACCTTGCAACAGGAAGCCTCGAAGGTTTTGAATTTCTCCACGCAGAAGACCATGCGCATCGCGCAGCAGCTCTATGAAGGCGTGGACGTCGAGGGTCATGGTACCATCGCGTTGATCACCTACCTGCGTACCGATTCCACACGCGTTTCCGATGAAGCGAAGGCCAATGCCGAGAAATACATCGAGAAGCAGTATGGTAAGGAATTCCTCGGTGAGGAAGAGAAGAAGACCGAAAACACAAAGAATATCCAGGATGCGCACGAAGCCATCCGTCCGACGGACATTACGCTTCTGCCGGAGGATATCAAGGACAGCGTTCCGAGAGACCAGTACCGTCTGTACCAGTTGATCTGGAAGCGTTTCACCGCGAGCCGCATGGCGCCTGCGCAGTATGAGACGACGAGGATCCAGATCGATGCGGGCGACTGCCGCTTTGTTTCCAACGCGTCCAAACTGACATTTGAAGGATTCCATTTGGTATACAGCGAGCCGGATGAGGAGAAGGATGTAGTCCTGTCGAAGAAGATCGAAGAGGGCTGCAAACTTACCGCGGAGGAACTGCTGCCGGAGCAGCACTTTACACAGCCGGCGCCGCACTACACGGAAGCATCGCTGGTAAAAGCCATGGAGGAGCAGGGCATCGGACGTCCTTCCACCTACGCGCCGACGATCTCGACCCTTCTGGGCCGCCACTATGTGACGAAGGAGGGAAAGAGTCTGTTCGTGACCGAACTGGGCTCCGTCGTAAACCGTGTAATGGTAGAATCCTTCCCGAGCATTGTGGATGTGACATTTACCGCAAACTTCGAGGATCTTTTGGACTCCGTCGAAGAGGGAGCGATCCCGTGGAAGATCGTTTTGGAGAACTTCTACCCGGATCTGAACGAGGCGGTCATCCAGGCGGAGCAGGAGCAGGCGAAGGTTCAGGTGGCCGATGAAGTATCGGATGAAGTCTGCGAACTGTGCGGACGCAATCTGGTCATTAAGTACGGACCACACGGCAAATTCCTGGCGTGCCCCGGTTTCCCCGAGTGTAAATTCACGAAGCCCTTCCTGCAGAGGACCGGTATCCCCTGTCCCAAGTGTGGTAAGGAGATAGTGATCCGCATGTCCCGCAAGGGCAGACGGTATTATAACTGTGAGGGTGCTCCGGAGTGTGATTACATCTCCTGGAACATGCCGAAAAAAGAAGACAGCGCATCGTGACGAGTCCGAGAGGCACGTTCACTGCATAAGAAGCCGGAGCATCACCATATGCTCCGGCTCATATTTTTCAAAAAAATGCGAATTTCAGCGAGATTCGGCCGAAACTTAAGCACCATAGAACGTAGATTCTTGATTTTGGCCGAAATGCGCGAAAAATATAAAAATATACTTGCAATTGTGTGAGAATTATGCTATAGTGTGATATAAGGATAAGAATCTAAAAGAAAAGGAGGTTGCAGAATGAGTGTTCAGTTATTAGACAAGACACGAAAGATCAACAAGCTTTTACACAATAATAATTCCGGCAAAGTTGTATTTAACGATATTTGTGAAGTGCTCAGTGAGATCCTTCACTCGAACATACTGGTCATCAGTAAAAAGGGTAAGGTCCTCGGCGTAGGTATCAGCCGTGAATTTCAGGAGATCGAAGAACTTATCTCGGATCGTGTCGGCGGGTATGTCGACAAAATGTTGAATGAGAGATTGCTCACAGTTCTTTCCACAAAGGAGAATGTAAATCTTGAGACGTTGGGCTTCGGTGAGGAATATTCCGCTAAGTACGAAGGCATCATTGCCCCGATCGACATCGCCGGTGAGAGACTCGGTACTTTGTTTATCTACAAGGCAGGAAATCCTTACGATATCGATGATATCATCCTCAGCGAGTATGGCATGACTGTTGTAGGCCTTGAGATGATGCGTTCGGTCAATGAAGAGAACGCGGAAGAAGGCCGCAAGATCGCCGTTGTTAAATCCGCTATCAGCACGCTGAGTTATTCGGAATTGGAAGCGATCATTCATATTTTCGACGAATTGGACGGCAACGAAGGTATCCTGGTTGCCAGCAAGATCGCAGATCGTGTCGGCATCACCCGTTCGGTAATCGTAAATGCGCTTCGTAAGTTCGAAAGCGCAGGCGTGATCGAGTCTCGCTCTTCCGGTATGAAGGGCACCTATATCAAAGTTTTGAACGACTTTGTATTTATCGAACTGGAAAATGTTCGCAACACAATGGCTACGTTCCCTGATAAAGGTTGAAGTAATACAAGCGAAAGAGAAGATGTTAAAAGGCTCCCGTGACCGGGAGCCTTTTTTTATTTCGTTTTTCGTACCAGTGAGATCTCGACATAATCGCCGAGGAGGTGGGGCACCGTGATGATGATCCGGATCTCGTCACCGTTCGAATAGGAAAACGCATTCGGGAAGGACGTCGAACCGAAGTCGGAGTTCTGCACAAGACTGTCGAAGTATTCTTCCGACTCGTTTTCAAGATAGGACACAACGTAGGAATTGTTGAGGGCGTTGCTCTCCGTGATCGTGTAATCCTTTGTTTCAAAGATGCTCTTCTTCAGGGAGTCTAATCCCGCTGGCGATCTCCTCCGGCGGCAGCGTGTTCAGCAGTTCCGGGTCGCAGAGCACCACCGCCGGCTGATGGAAGGCGCCGGCCAGGTTTTTGCCCTCGG
>JAFZPG010000066.1 GCA_017550425.1 Lachnospiraceae bacterium
GTTGCCGCCATGACGATGATTCCTTCATTGATGGCGAAACCATCCATCTCCACCAGGAGCTGGTTCAATGTCTGCTCGCGCTCGTCGTGGCCGCCGCCCAGACCGCTTCCGCGGCGACGTCCGACCGCATCGAGCTCATCGATGAAGACGATGCACGGAGCATGCACTTTCGCCTGGGCGAACAGATCACGGACACGTGCCGCGCCGACGCCGACGAACATTTCCACGAAATCCGAACCGGAGATCGAGAAAAAGGGTGTATTGGCCTCGCCGGCAACTGCCTTGGCGAGCAATGTCTTACCGGTACCGGGCGCGCCCACGAGCAAAACGCCCTTTGGAATCCGCGCTCCCAGCTCCAGATATTTCTTCGGATCCTTCAGGAAATCAACGATCTCCTCCAGGTCTTCTTTTTCTTCCGCCATGCCGGCCACATCGGCAAATGTGGTGGAATTCTTTCCGGGAATGATCATCTGCGCCCGGCTCTTTCCGAAGTCCGACATGTTGCGCCCGCCGCCGGCCGCAGCCGCCATGGAGTGGTTAAAGAATACCAAAAGCAGGTACAACGCCACGATGATCAAAAGAACGGGCAGGATGGTCCGGAAGAAATAGCTCTCCCGTTGAACATCTCCCAGGGTGACCGTGATACCGGCATCCTCCAGCAGTTTCGTGGTCTCGTTGACATCGGATACATTGACCGCGATCTTTTTCTCCGACCCGGCAACATGGAAAACGACTTTACCGGTAGGGATCTCGGCGTTCTGCTCGATGGTCACATCCGATATGCTCGCCGGATCCGTTTTGACCTTTTCGGTCAATTGGGAATAGCTCCACAAGGTCGGCCGGTTATTCGCATAGGAATACCACACCAAAAAACCGACCAACACAAAAATGATAAACAGGTAGATCTTATAACCTGTATTGCCTCTCTGTATCAAATTACTCCTCCGTAAATTCCACTACACCGACATAGGGAAGGTTTCTGTATTTCTGGTCGTAGTCCAGACCGTAGCCCACGACGAAGGCGTCGGGGATGACAAAACCGGTGTAGTCCACGGTCACGTCGTGCACCACGCGTCGGTCCGGTTTGTCCAGCAGCGTGCACAGCCGAAGGCTCTTCGGGTTACGCGCGCTCAAAAACTTCAAAAGATAGGAAAGCGTCCGTCCGGAGTCGATGATATCCTCCACCACAATGACGTTGCGTCCCTCGATCGGGTGCGCGAGATCCTTTGCGATGCGCACGGTACCGCTCGAAACAGTGCCCCCGCCGTAGCTGGACACGCACATAAAGTCGAACGTCACCGGCATGGTCAGATGCTTCGCCAGTTCCGTCATAAACATCACGCTGCCCATCAGAATGCAGATCAGGTGCACCGGCTCACCGGCGTAATCCGCATTGATCTGCGCGGCGATCTCCTTCACGCGCTTCGTAACCTCTTCCTCAGGGATCATCACTGAAATGTTTTCCTTCATAACAACCTCCTAGCACACGAACGGTTCCTAAATCCCCGGCCGTTTCACTTCTGGTCCGGCATATATCCGGCCAGCCACTCGATCACCGGATCGGGCAATGTTACCTCGGCCACATGTTTCGTCTGCTCCGTGATCTTGTAATCCTCACCGATCCGATCGCCGCAAACCCAGACGATCCGATCGCCGTCCGCGACCACGGGCCACCGATCGCGCAGTCCTGCGTCGATCTTCGCCTCCATCAATATCCGCGTCAGTTTCTTCTGCTCCCCGCCGGCCCCGATCACCATCCGATCGCCGCTCCTCCGGGTACGCAAACAAAATGACGTTACCATTTTATCATAATCCAGCCATTTCGTATAGACCGAACGCCTGATTTTTTCTTCGTTTTCCTTATAGAAATCCAGGCCGCCGTCGAAAACGCGGATCGACAGTTCTCCGCCTGCGACGCCCGTCTCGCCCTCCGGTCCGATCACGAGCCGGTCGAAGCTGCGCCGGGCCTTAAGTCCCTGCGGCAACACGATCTGCCGCCCCGACTGTCCGTTCAGGAGCCCGCACACATCCTCGATGTGCACCGCCTCGATGTTCGTCAGGTCGCCGGCCCTCACGCGGCTGATGCACTCCCGCACCACATAGGCCTGCAGCGCGTCGGGCTGCTCTTTCAGCTCCCCTACAGGAACGCTGATGCTTCCGTTTTCCCACACGGCGTGGGTGTCTGCGAAACGCGTCGCCTCCTGCAGCATATATTCTTCGATCTGCGCCAACTGCCCGCGCAGTCTCTTAAGCGTCCGGGACAGGCTCTCCGGCTCCTCGCCGCGGGCCTCCGACATCGCCGGCAACACCCGGTGGCGTATCTTATTTCTCGTGTAATCGATCAATGCATTGGTCGAGTCGTTCACATAGGTCTGCCCGCATTCCTGCAGGTAGGCTTCGATCTGCGCACGGCTTGCGCACAGCAACGGGCGAATGACCCACAGATCCCCCGTCTCGGTCTCCATGCACCGCACCGGTTTCATTCCGCACAGCCCCGAAAGGCCGCTGCCCCGAAGCATATTCAGAAGCATGGTCTCGTCCTCATCGTCCCGATGATGGGCGACGGCGACGGCCGCATCCGGATCCGCGGCCACCTGCGCAAAAGCAGCGTAGCGCGCCTGGCGCGCAGTCAGCTCC
Organism: Lachnospiraceae bacterium; assembly: GCA_017550425.1. Taxonomy (GTDB): domain Bacteria; phylum Bacillota; class Clostridia; order Lachnospirales; family Lachnospiraceae; genus UBA1201. The sequence continues at coordinate 2,638 of JAFZPG010000066.1, forward strand.
TCGCTCTCCTTCTGCTCCCTGGCCAGCGCGGGCACATCCACATGCACCACCGTCAGTTCGATCTCCAGCCGCCGACACAATTCTTCACAAAACTCCATATCCCGGTCCGCCTCCGCGCCCCGGATATGATGATGCACATGGATGGCGCGCAGGTCAAAATTCCCCGCCGCAGAGAGGGTTTTCAGCACCAAAAGCAGGCAGACCGAGTCCGCCCCGCCGGACAGGCCCACATAGACCCGCCGGAAGCGCGAAAGCATCTGCTGCCGCTTCATATATTCAGCTACCTCATTTTCCAGCCAAACCATTGCAAACTCCCTCTAAGTAACCATTTGACATCGTCTTCATTATAGCAAAAGGAGGCAGAACACGCAAGTTTGACGGTTGGGAGCTGATAAATCACTTATCCTCTTGAAATCACAAAAGGCGCAGATTCGGTCTCAATATTAGCACTAGCTGACGGTTTTCGAACTCGAGTGCTACACTTCAATTCGAAAACCGGTTCTTCCTCCGAAAGTAATCTCCCTATTTCAACCTTTGTTGGAAACAGAGGGGCAAATGAACACAGGATATCCATAGTATCTTCGAAACCTATCTTTTTCCCGCCAATATTCTCCTCAGAAAGAATGATCAACCTGAAAGCACTGTCTTCTCCCGTCTCATATTTGGCAGGGTTGAAAACAGGTGTAATGGTATAACTTGCCTGTGATGCTTCCACACCATAGAAGTCGTTAATGATCTTTGTGAAGTTGTTTCGAAATGTTGTTACATCGTGCATAGTGGTCCTTCACGCCCCTCTCACAAGTATTCGTAAAACAGCCGTTTCGATCTAAAAATCGTAACGGCTGTTAATTCAAATAATATATCTTATTTATCTTCGATCGCGGTCTTTCTGGTAACCTCGACTTTTTCTTCGTAGCACTGGAACATCTTATCCGTGTGCTCCTTATTCATCTTCGGTGTGATCTTGCTTACGATCGGAACGATGATCAGGCCGCCTACCATAGCGATGGCACCTGCATTGATCGGAGAAGCGATGAACTTAAAGAACATATTGGCCACGGTGATGCCGACGCCGAATGCGAACGATGCCCAAACGGAGAGCTGCGTCGTGCCCTTCCAGTACAGGCCGTATACGAACGGTGCGAGGAATGCGCCTGCGAGTGCGCCCCACGAAATACCCATGAGCTGGGCAATGAATGTCGGCGGATCTGCTGCGATCACAACGCTGATCACGATAAAGAATACGACGAAAATACGGATGCAAAGGAGCTGCTTGCGCTCGCTCATCTTCTTAACGATGGTACCGTTGATGAAGTCGAGGGTCAATGTGGAACTGGATGTCAGAACCAGCGATGACAAAGTCGACATAGATGCGGAAAGCACCAACACTATCACGATACCGATCAGGATATCCGGTAAGGAGGAAAGCATGGACGGGATGATGGCATCGTATACCATGGCACCGTTAGCGCCGTGGATCGCCTCACCGTCAAAGAGACGTGCAAAACCGCCCAGGAAGTAGCAACCACCTGCGATAACTACCGCAAAAAAGGTGGATACGATCATACCGGTCTTGATGGCCTTCTCGCTCTTGATGGCGTAGAACTTCTGTACCATCTGCGGCAGACCCCAGGTACCGAGGGAAGTCAGGATGACAACGCCCAGCAGGTTCAGCGGGTCGGGTCCGAAGAAGGAGTCGAATACACCGGTCTGAGCGACTGCGAGTGTCTCGCCCTCCGCCGGTTTTACTTCCGACAGTTTGATCAGCGCCTGCGTGAAACCACCCTGACCGTTCAGAACTGCAGCGATGATCGCGATGATACCGCCGATCATGATGAGGCCCTGGACGAAGTCATTGAGCGCGGTCGCCATATAACCGCCGAGCAGAACGTACACCGCGGTCAGGACCGCCATGGCGATAACACACCAAATGTACGGGATATCAAATGCCATTCCGAACAGACGGGACAGACCGTTGTAAACGGATGCCGTGTAGGGAATGAGGAAAACAAAGGCAATGGCAGATGCAGCGATCTTCAACGCATTGCTGTCGAAACGCTTTCCGAAGAAATCGGGCATAGTCTTTGCGGACAGCGCCTGCGTCATGACACGCGTGCGGCGTCCCAGAATGGCCCAGGCCATCAAACTGCCGATCACCGCGTTACCGATACCGATCCAGGTCGATGCGATACCGTACTTCCAACCGAACTGGCCGGCGTAACCGACGAACACAACGGCGGAGAAATACGACGTTCCGTATGCAAACGCGGAAAGCCACGGGCCCACGGAACGTCCGCCCAGGACGAAATCATTGACATTCTTCGCGTGCTTTCTGGAGATGAAACCGATCAGGATCATACTCGCGAAAAACACGATAAGGAGCAAAATCTTAACAAACATAGGTGCCTCCCATTCGGCCGGTCCACGATGCCGGCCACTCTTTCTAACCCACTTTTCCACATCAATGCGTTAAATTTTAACGCTTTAATGCGGTAAACAAGCATAGTATGGCATAGATCCTGACATTTGTCAAGAGGTTTTTATTCTCATGTTTAAAAAACTCGGAGATACAATAAGAAGGCAATGGCAGACTTAATCTTTTTTTCGATCCATTTGTAAACACTTGCATACAACTGCTTGCATCCATCGATTATTCATGCTATAATACAGTTAGCAAATACAAAGGAGGTATCATTATGGCTAATACTTTGATCCAATTTCGTGAGGACGAGACAAAGCGTATTAAGGCAAGTCGTATCTGTGAGCAACTCGGCATTGACCTGATCACATATCTCCGCATCTGCATTGACCGCCTGAATATGGAGGAAGGCATCCCCTTCAGCATGAAACTCGAGAAGCGCCCCGAAAACCCGGGGATCTCTGCTCTCAAGCGAGCAGCCAGGATCGCCGAGGAAAACGGCATTTCCGAAATGACTCTGGACGAGATCAACGCCGAAATCGCTGCTGCAAGGAGATGATTTGATGAGATTTTACGCCGTAATCGACACGAATGTTCTCGTTTCTGCCATGTTAAAATGGGAATCAACTCCCGGAAACATCTTGGAGTTGGCTCTCGATGGTCCCATCATACCGGTTCTGAACGAAGCGATCCTGACGGAATACAGAGAAGTCCTGCTCCGGCCCAAATTCCATCTAACGACCGATATAGTAACGGACATCATTAATTCCATCCGTGAAGTTGCCGTCTTTGTTGATGCTGAGCATATCGAGATCGATCTGCCGGATCCAAAAGACCTGGTTTTCTATGAAGTGGTAATGGAAAAACGCAAAGAGACGGATGCATGCCTGGTCACCGGAAACATTAAGCATTTTCCTAGCAAGCCTTTTATCGTTACTCCTCGGGAAATGCTGGATATCATACTGAAAAAGATGGACATGTAACCCTTGTTCACCAAATGATAAACCTAAAAAATCCGCCGGATACCGATCGGTATCCGGCGGTTTATATTAATATATCACTTTCACCAAGTACAGGCCCATGGCGGGTGCTGCGGGTCCGGCGTCGGCGCGGTCCAGTGTCTGGAGCGCGCGGGCTGCGTCGGTTACGGTACGCTCATGCATGCCGACCTCCAGCAACGTTCCGGTCAGGATCCTCACCATGTGGTAGAGGAAGCCGTTCCCCGTAAATGTCAGGCGGAGGATGTTTCCGCCGACCGGACGTTCCTCTGCGCGGATCTCGATCGAGTCCACCCGGCGCACGGTCGATTTCTTCGATGCTTTCAGGGAGGAAAATCCCAGATAGTCATGTTCGCCGGTGAGCAGTTTCGCTGCGGCGCGCATCGCCTCGATGTCCGGTTCGCCCTTCATCTGCAGGGCGCGGTTTCTAAGCCACAGGTCGTCCACGGGCCCGGTCACGATCACATATTCATAGATCTTTCCGGTCGCTTTCAGACGCGCATGGAAGCGGTCCTCCGCCTCGTAGCAACGCTGGATGCGGATGTCGGTCGGCAGGATGCCGTTCAATTTTTCGCGGATCCGCTCGGGAGCATCGTCGCAACTCAGGTGCACATTGGCCACCTGACCCAGGGCATGCACGCCTGCATCCGTCCGGCCGGCGCCCGCGAGTTCGAACGCGTCGGGCGCGGTATCCCCCGCCTGCCCGTACAGCTGCCGCAGCGCCTCCTCGATGCGTCCCGAAACGGTCCGCCCCGTGTTGCCCTGCTTCTGCCACCCGCTATAGCGCGTGCCCTCATAGGCGATTTCAAATACGATATTGCGTTTCTTCATACTTCCGCTTTCTTTTCAGGCTTCTTACGAAGCATTTTCCCGACCTTTTTATCCAGGAGGCTTAAGCCCCAGGCGATCGGGATGGCCAGTGCGAACACGACCAGTGTAAACAGTGTCACATCCTTAATATAGTAAACCGGTTTGATGCCGTCTCGGATCATGAAGAATCCGAACATATGAATGAAGATACCGTGCACGAGGTAGAGTTCCAGGGTGAATTTTCCGAAGAACGAAAGCGCGCGGTTTCCGAGTTTGATCTTCAGGCTGAGCAGATAATACATGGACACGAAAACGAATGTGTAGATGATCTGGAATATACAACAAAACAGTTCGGAGATGTACCCATGCGTGTTATACGAATGGTGGGTAGCCCAAAGATACATGGCACCGGCGTAATTTCCCAGATACCAGAAGACCGGGAACAGGATCAGCGTGATGACCAGCCGGCGGACGTAGTGTTTCTTCGATTTGGCGAGCAGGCGATCCTCGTACTTCGCGGCGAGAATGCCGACCAAAAACATATGCGCCGTGTTGAACCACCAGGTTCCGTATGCGAACACGATGCAAAACGCGATGTACAACAAGGTGCCAGCAGCGACGACCGCGATACCGATCTTATCTTTCTTAAAGAGGCCGAAGCCGATGTAGAAAAGGATGTACAAAAATATAATGCAGGGAATGAACCAGATGTACGGATGGTACGTCGAATGGCCATTGACCGCAAACGGGAAATCATAGGCCAGCGAAACGCCGCGCCAAATGCGAAAACCGATGTAGACCGCCGTCGTCAGAACCGTCGGGATCAGGATCGGGATCAGGTGCGCCGGCAGGAAACGCTTGAAAAAATCGGGCTTCGCCTTTGCGCTCTTATACAGGCCGAAGCCGGAGCAGAACAGGAACATCGCGACCATCGGGTAGCCAGCGGTCACAAAAATGTCCAGTCCGTGGCGAATGTATCTCGGGTTCAACCAGGATGCGCAGGTGTCCTGCGAAATGTGGTGGAACACGATGATGACCGCACAGAAGCCCAGGAAATTCTTCGTCTGCGCGAAGGACATATTCTCCTCATTCCACGTGCCCCGCTTACAAATGTGTGCCCCGAAAAACAAA
>JAFZPG010000067.1 GCA_017550425.1 Lachnospiraceae bacterium
AAGGAGGAACAGAATATGCCGTTTATTAATTCAAAAGTAAGTGTAAAGATCACAGAGGATCAGGAGAAGGAATTGAAGGCCCGTCTGGGTCAGGCGATCGCCCTGTTGCCGGGAAAGAGCGAGGCGTGGTTGATGACCGGATTTGAGGATGGTTATCACCTGTATTTCCGTGGAGATAACAGCAAACCGACCGCGTTTGTCGATGTCAGCGTATATGGAAGGTCGTCCGAGAGTGCATTGTCCGCGCTGACTGCGGAGATCACGAAGATCTTCGGCGAGGTCCTGGGGATCGACGCAGACCGTATCTATGTCAAATATTCATCGACGACAGATTGGGGCTGGAACGGTTCGAATTTTTAGAAACTGCGGCGGAGGATCTGCCGACATTTTTACAAGGAGAAAAAAATGAAAACGGGAATCCTGGGTTACGGAAGCATGGGGAAAATGCTTCTTTGGAAGTTTTTTGAATCGGGTGTGGTCGCGAAGGAAGACCTGTACGTGGCAAATCGTACCGCGGCGAAGGTGCAGGAGGCGGCCGTGATCGCCAATGTCTGCACGAATGTCGAGGCCGCCAGAGCTTGCGACATCCTGTTCGTTTGCGTCCGTCCTGCCGATATCAAGATCGTTCTGGACGAGATCAAAGGCGATATAAAGAATGATGCTCTGGTCGTCTCCCTGAACGGCAGCGTGAGGTTTGAACATATGGAGCGGATCACGAAGTGCAAGATGGCGAAGGTCATCCCGAGCGTGACCGCGGAGATAAACCGTTCGCAGTCGCTGGTTTGTTACAACGAGCTGGTGACGGAGCAGGATAAGGCAGAACTTACGAAGCTTCTTAAGACCGTCGGCGATGCGATCGAACTGCCGGAGGCAGAGATGGGGATGGGCTCGGAACTGGCCAGCTGCATGCCCGGTTTCATCGCGTCCATTTTTGATGTCATTTGCCGATCGGCAAAAAAACATACGACACTCTCGGATGAGCTGATCGTGAAGATCGTGATGAACACCATGAGCGCGACAGGCGAACTGATGTTGCAGAAGAATATGACGTTTGAGGATGTCGTGAACCGTGTGGCTACGCCGGGCGGGATCACGATGGAAGGCACGAAGGTCGTTTACGAGGGATTCCCGGAGACGGCGGACCTGCTGTTTGAAAAAACCTTGGCGAAACGACGCGTGACTGCGGAAAATGCGGAGCAGCTTTTTAATTGAGAAAGAGGTAGTAGGATGGGTCTGATGTACCATTACACCGACAGGGATTATGAACTCGAGATCGAAGCGATCGGTGATGAGGAGTTTTGCGAGAACGAATTTCCGGGAAAACTCGATAAGATCTTCCAAAGATTTCACAAGAAAAACAGTCCCGGTCCGCGCGAGATCTCTCTGCTCCTTACGGATACTTTGAAATGTTATGACTATGGTTTCCGGAGGATCGACAGTTCGTATCTGGAGAGGTTCGAAACGTTGAAAGAACTCATTCTGCCGGATTCGATCACCGAGATGGAGATCACGCCGAAGCTTAGGCAGATCCTGCAGGATAACCATACTTTGATCCGTGGTTCTTTGAATTCCTACGCGGAAAGGCTGGCGACGGATCTGAGCCTGAATTTCCGTCCGTCGGATTTTGTGTTTTCAAAGTATTATTTTGAGCCGGCGTTAGAGACCACGGTGCTGACCATGATCTTCGGACGTGACGGCAAGGTCGTGATCGAGGAGGACGTATCCTCTCCCGGTTCCTCTGCGGGCAATACCTTCGGCGGGAAGTTCTACAAAGAGTTACCCTGCGATTTCTGGAAGGAGCAAGCGGCAGAGGATGTCGCGAATAACTACAGTGACAGGCTGAAGCAAGCGATCCTGGAGGACGGAAGGCTTTTTGCCTTCATCGAAGAAGCGAAGAAGCATACTATATTTACGGGAAAGAATGAATGAGAAAGCATTATATTGACAATCTGCGATGGATGGTGATCTTGCTTTTGATCCCGTACCATGCAGCCCAGGCGTGGAATACCTGGGGAGAGGCAAATTACCTCAACTTCGAGGGAAATAAAGTTCCGAGCAGCTTCATCACGTTTTTCTCGGCGTTCATCATGCCGTTGCTGTTTTTGCTGGCAGGCGTGAGCACGCGGTATGCACTGAAGAAACGTTCGTTTGGCCAATATATTACGGAGCGGGTGAAGCGCCTCTTGGTCCCGCTGGCGTTCGGCGTGCTGGTTCTCGTGCCGCCTATGACGTATATCGCCGATCGTTATAACTGCGGTTATACCGGCGGTTTTTTCGAACACTATGGTGTTTTCTTTACGAAGTTTACCGACCTGACCGGCGGGGACGGAGGTTTTTCGTTCGGCCAGTTCTGGTTTTTGCTGTATTTGTTTGTGATATCGCTCGTGGCGATCGGGATCATTGCCCTCGTGAAGAAGATGCGCTCGGGGGCGGAGGTGCACGTGCCACTCTGGCTCATCCTATCCTTCGGACTGCCGCTGCCGATCCTAAGCGACTGGCTGTCGGTGGGAGGCAAGAGTCTGGCCGAGTTCTTGTATCTCTTCCTGATCGGGTACTATGTTTTCGCCGACGAGGAAGCGCAGGAGAAGGTCGAAAAGTTCGGTAGCCTGTTCTTACTGATCGGAGTGGCGGCCGGCATTACCAGTGTCTACATGTTCCTGTGGTCCGGGAAGGATTTCGGCCTGGCCAACCGTATCGCCAAGTTTGTTTCGGAATGGTTTATGATCCTGGGACTCATCGGTTTCGGAAAGAAACATTTGGATCATCATGGCAAGGTCGTGACATATCTTTCGAGTCGGTCCTTTGCCTTTTACAGCTGGCATTTCACCGTTTTGGTGGTAATGCAGTATCTGCTGGCAGAGCCGCTGAAGGACAGCATCGTGCTGTTGTATGCGATCCCCGTCGTTCTCGCTTACGGGATCACATTTGCCGTATCCGAGATCTTTATGCACGTGCCTCTGCTACGGTTTCTGATCGGAGTGAAAGCGAAGAAACAATAACTGTTTTACAGGAGGGATTCAATGAAACGTGTGCATGTGATGGTCTATGGTTTGCTATGCCTTCTGGTCATGCTGGCCGGAGTTTTAGCATATCTCATAGTGCGATTTTTTGACGAAAAGGCGGCGGTGACCACGCTCTGTGTGTTCTGCGTGCTCGCATTTCCCGCGGCCTATGTACTTAAGAAACTATTGCTGAAGAATGAGAAAAACAGTTCAGCGGGCGCCCGGTATCTGGAATTCCGGAACGAGTTTTTGACGAACGATTACACGGATAAGGCTTACGCCATCGCTGAACAGGTGATCCGTGATCATTCGTATGGCTTTAAGGTCAGCATTGCCTATCTTAAGGACTACGTGCTCTTTACGGCAGATTATTTTAACCAGTTGGAGGAGTATGAGACCGCCTATCGCTATCTGACCGTTTTGGAACCGAAGGAGATCCGCAGCAAGAGCTTGCAACTGCTCGACAAGGGTGCTTCGTGGCTGTTTTATCTGGGCGTTCGCCTGACCTCTCTGGCCCGTATGGGAAGGGGAAATGAAGCTCGCGAGACGTGGGAGGAGGTGCACAAACGCTTCGGAAGCCGGACGGACGATATGTTCCGGCTGATGCTGGATTCCATCGATTTCGAGTATTACCTGATGCTGAAAGATCATGAACAAATGCAGAAGATCGCGGAGCAGTCACTGACGTACACGTCCGATTATGCAAAACAGAATGCGGCTCCGTATTTGATCAATGCCGAACTCTGCATCTACGACGGGAAGAAAGAAGAGGCGGCAGCCTTCATGGAACGGGTGTGGGAGATCGTACATAATTCGAGCGCACCATTGGTGCAGTCGTACCATCTGCAGATGAAGCGATTCGGACTGGAGGAGCCTACGCATGAAATTTTATGAAAAAAGCGGTTGACAATCGAAAAACACCGTTGTATAATGGGCGAAATACTTTCAGAAAGGAGCACCTGTTGATGTTCAGATTTGACTCTCATTCTTATTATCACGTCACCATGAACATGGATCGATATGACCATGGTCTTGTTTTCGTATGCGGATGAGAGTGGAGCGAAGAATAGGTGCAGAGTATCGTACATGAGCCGCTTATCCATCCGGGTAAGCGGTTTTTTGTATACTTTTTTGCCGTAAGGCGGACTGTATGAGGTAGGTTTGCAATGCAAACCTCATATGTTCGAAATTATTCTGAAGTCAGTGCTGACACACTTCCTTCAGAGGATAATTTCTCATGTAACAGGTCCGACAAGCGGACCTGTTACGAGGAGGAGAAAAGATCATGAAGTATTTCAGAATTCACACCATGGATATCGCCTGGATCACGAAGCAGCCGCGAGGGATATTCACAACTATCGGGAAAATGGCCGAAGACGGGACATTGACCGAGAAGGAAACAGCCGAGTACTGGGATAACCGCGAGTATTTCGAGGAAGTTCTGCCGGTGCCGCCGTTTTACAAAGATGGAAACCCGGAGGGCGCGATCACGTGGTTTAAGGATACGCCGGAGGGGAACCGCATCTGGGAGGAGATGACGTTCCACAGAGCTATAGCTGCGAAATACGGGCTGAAGTTTTACATGTCGGAATGCAATGAGGCGCCCGGTGAGATCCTGTATGAAGATGAGTTTCAGATCGCCGTGAAGGGGATGAAACCGGATGTCGAGATCGTTACCAGGCTACTCGATCTGAACCAGTGATTCATCCGAAATTCTGAAGGGATGGAGGGAATATTATGAGTAAGATGACCAAACCGGATTATGAAAACTGTATTGCGAACCTGCCGAATTCGATCCTGAAGAAGTTCGACGCAGAGCCTGTCGGAAAGACGCTACCGCTGCTGGATCCGTATCTGGAGCAGGAGTATGAGAATATCATCGTGATCCTGCTGGACGGCATGGGTAAAGCGATCCTCGAGCGACATCTCAGCGAGGCCGGAGCGTTCCGTTCCCATCTGGCAGGGATCTGCAAATCGACGTTTCTGTCTACGACGGTCGCGGCGACGACCTCGATGATGTCAGGGCTCCAGCCCTGCGAGCACAGCTGGCTCGGTTGGGACTGTTACTATCCGCAGGTAGATAAAAATGTCACGGTATTTTTAAACGTTGAAATGGGAACCGAGATTCCGGCGGCCGATTACAACATCGCCTGGACCTATACTCCTTACGAGAACATCATTGACCGGATCAAACGTCACGGCGGGCAGGCATATATGGCAGCGCCGTTTATGGATCCCGAGCTCGATGAATTCACGAAACTCACCGATCGCGTGCGCGAGTTCTGCAAAATCCCCGGAAAGAAGTATGTATATGCGTATTGGAACCAGCCGGACGGCATCTTGCACCGGAAGGGTTGCGGTTCCGATGAGACTCATGAAAACCTGATCGAACTGGAGCAGGAGGTTGCGAAGCTGGCCGGGGAACTGAAGGATTCGTTGATCATCGTCACGGCGGATCACGGGCACATCGATAACGAGCAGGTCATGATGCGGGATTATCCGCAACTCATCGAATGTCTGGAGCGAATGCCCTCGCTGGAGCCGCGGGTTCTGAATCTCTTTGTGAAGCCGGAGAAAGAGGCGTATTTCATCAGCGAGTTCAACCGCCTGTTCGGTGATCGTTTCAACCTGATGCCCATGGACTGGGCGATCGAGGCGAACCTGTTTGGAACCGGCCGGCATCATCCGATGTTTCGTTCGATGCTGGGAAACTACATTGCCATCGCGACCGGAGACCTGTCCATCATGTCGGTGGATGAGAAATTTGTATCGATGCATGGCAGCCTGACGGAAGATGAAATGCTGATCCCGCTGATCGTGTTTGAGACTTAAAAACGGTTGTGGTGTTTTGATCGTTCGCTGCGTTATCCTGGTAACAAGCCCCGGATGGATACGGGCATGTAAGGAGGACAATACTATGTTGAAAGGATCAAAAGAAAGACATCATAAACTCATGACCATGATCATGGCGGCCATGCTGCTCATGATCAACACGATCATCCTGTTCCCGCAGGAGATTCGCGCGGATATCGGCCCGAAGCCGTCGATCGAAATTACCGTGAATAACGGACCCGAGGACTACTATATCGCATTGCTCGAGCCAAAATCCGGCAGTGAAGGTAACAGTTCTTTGAAACTGGATAACGTTACCGAGGAAAGCGTGGAGGCATTCTTAAAAAAACTTCGCCTATAACGGATGGGTATTTTATGAGAAACCGGTAGGATCAAACATTTACCGCGCAAATGAAGCAGGAGTGTATAGATTTGGCTATATGACCCCGAATCGTTTCAAGGTCGCGATCATCGACATGGACGGTAACGTTCATGTGAGTGATGCGATCGACAAGATCGAGTTTAATGCGGAATTTACACTGGATTTTGCAACCGGCGAATTAAAAGAATTGCGCACAGAGGCACTGCTGAAGCGTTTCGGTAATGTTGCCGTGAACTTTATCCTCACGCTTGTGATCGAGTTTGTTATTTTACTCGCGTTTGCTTACCCGGTAAAGGCGCGGAACATGATCTGGTTTATCGCGGTAAATGCAGCCACGAATATCCCGCTGAACCTGTATTTTACATATCAGGAAAACAGAGGCCCCGGATATTTCATGCAGTTTATGATCCTGGAATGCCTCATCCTGATCGTCGAATCGATCATCTATCGTTTCGCACTGGTGAACAAAGAGGGAAAGACGGGGAATAAGGCGATCCTATACGGCGTTGCAGCGAATCTGGTCAGCGCAGGAATCGGTTTTTTACTTCCCACGTGGATTTGATGAGACCGAAAGAAAAATAATTGAAAAAAAACAGAGAGGATGAATATGGATACTTTTGTAAATGAGCAGGATCTTGAACTGCTCGAAGGTGATAAATATACGTTTTTTGTACTGAAACGGCTGTTTGGAGGAAAGAACACACTGCTTCTGTCGGATCATGAGAGGCTGATCATCTGCTTCTCGGAAGACCCGTACCCGGTGTGGATCTGGACGCCGGATGACGCCTCGGAAGAGGAGTTGGAGAGAGCCTATGTGATCTCGAAGGAGAACGGGCTTATGGATGGCAAGCATCGCTTTAACATTAAGTACGAGCTGGCAGAATACTTTATCAAACGTGCCGAAAGGGACGGGCTCGCATTTGCCATAGAGACCAACATGTTTGCATATGACAATCCTGCACCCATCGCTCCGAAAGATCCCTGCGAAGGTAGCCTGCACCAGTGTACCGTAGAGGATATCGACGAACTGGTCGAATTCTACGACCTGTTCCATCATGCGATCGACGCGGACTATGGAAGTGAAGAGGACTACCGCAAGAAGGCGACAGAGGGAGTTGCGCATGGCGCGATCTACTTCTGGAAGGATCCTGAGGGTCGTTCGGTCGCGAGTTGCCACTGGCATCCGAATAACGGAATGGCAGCGATCGGTCTGGTTTACACGAGGCCGGAAGCGCGCAGAAAGCACTACGCCGAGAACCTGGTCTACCGTGTCACGGTGATCGCAAAAGAGGCAGGATTCCTGCCGATGTTGTACACAGACGCGGACTATGTCGCATCGAATGCCTGCTATGAGAAGATCGGTTACATCCTCAGAGGAAAACTGTGCACGATCGGGTGTAAAAAGTAGTCGCAAAATTCGAGGATCTGTTGATTTCTTGTGCAAAAAGTCGTATACTGATATCAGAGTTTTCATAAGACCGTGGTGGCGTGTCTTAGGTCGGGAAGGACGGTTTCTGGTATATGGATCTTCAAGCATTTGTCGACAGTATTGATGTCATGACCTGTGTGATTTCCGTCGAGATGAAAGAGGACGGAAAATACGGGGATATCCGGCTCGTGGTCGGTAATAAAGCATATGTTAAGTCGATAGAGACCGTTTGGGACGGACCGCAGCTGATGAGCACGAAGTTCGTTCCGAACAGTCTCTATCAAAATTATTTCCCGCAGGATCTGAATTTCGAGACGGTCTGTTACAGGGCTGCGGTCGAAAAGGTTCCCGTGCATACCTATGTGCATCCCGAGCGCTTTGATTTCTGGTTCGACCTGTTCCTGTTGCCTCTGTGTAACGAGGGCAATCTATACTACTGTACATATACGCAGCAGGTTTCGCAAAAAGGTGACACGCGGAAGATGTCGCATCTTTCCGAAAACACCGCGACTGAGGTATTAAACATTTGCCTGAAGTTGCATGATACTCAGGATTTTAAAGAGACGATGGCAGGTGTTATGAAGGACATCCGTGAACTGTGTAAAGCCAGAGCTTGTTCCATTATGCTGATCGATAAAGAAACCAGGACCTGTAAGGTGCTGGCTGAGGATCGTGAAGATAAACGCGAACAGTCCATGATGCGTTCCGTTGTTCGCAGGGATCCGAACTTCTACGACATTGCTGAGACATGGGAGGACACCATCGGCGGCAGCAACTGCCTGATCGTAAAAGATGAGAACGGAATGGAATATGTTCGGCAGAAAAACCCTGTATGGTATAAATCGTTACAGGGAGCAGGCGTCTGGAGCATCGTTTTGTTTCCGCTGAAGACCGGAAATGATCTGCTGGGATATATGTGGGCGACGAATTTTGAGACACAGAACGCCGATCACATCAAAGAAACGTTGGAACTGGCGACATATTTTGTTACGTCGGAGATCGCGAATGACCAACTCCTGCGCAGGCTGAAGATCCTGAGCTCGATGGACATGCTGACGGGCGTTATGAACCGTAATGAAATGAATAACCGCATCGACCGGATCGTTTCGGGCGAGGATCAGATGCGAAACCTGGGCATCGTTTTTGCTGATCTGAACGGTCTGAAACGGGTCAATGATGATAAGGGACATATCTCCGGCGACCAGCTGTTAAAGCAGGCGGCCGCTACACTGCAGGAAGTCTTCCCGGAGGGAAGTATTTTCCGCGCAGGCGGTGATGAATTTATGGCCATAATCCCGGATACATCCGAAGAAAAGCTCATTGAAAAAGCAGAAACATTGCGGAATAGCGAACTGGGCTTCGGAAGCGCATGTTTTGCTGTCGGCGCATGCTTTATCGAGGATTCCAAGGACATCCTGAAAGCGCTGCATATCTCGGATGAGCGAATGTACGCGGATAAGGAGCGTTTCTACAAGGAACATCCCGAATTAAAACGATGATCGGCGAGGGCAGGTGATGTTATGGATATGCTAAAAGAGCTTCAGCTCGATCTTATGATCGCATTGATCGGCATCGGCATTGCTTTTGCGATCCTGATCGTTTTGGCAAAAGGCATTTCGCGGAAACGGCGTCTGGTGATCGTGATCATCGAATTGCTTGCCGCGGCGTTACTGTCGTGCGACCGCCTGGCTTATATATATGACGGCGATCCCCGTGAGACCGGACGCGTTATAGTCTATGTGAGCAACTATTTGTTGTATTTGCTCACTCCGCTATGCGCCTTTGTGTTCGATCACTATATTATGAATCTGTTCCGTGAGGATCTGAATCTGAAGATTCCGAAACGTTTGTGGGCTGCATGCGCCATTTCGGCCGCAGCGGCCGTGTTCGTGGTCATCTTTTCCCTGATTCCGGAGTTCCTGTTTTATGTCGACAGCGCCAACCGCTATTCCCGCGGTCAGGCGTATATCATATGCTATATTCTTCCGACCGTGTCCATCTTGATCATGATCTCGGTCGTGGTCCAAAACCGGAAGCATTTCAGCAGTCATATTTATTATTCTTTGTTACTGTTTTTGATCGGTCCGGTCGTGGCGTCGGTCGCGCAGGCGTTTACCTACGGTTTCTCGTTGGGCGACATGGCCATTATGATCACTTCGATCCTGGTTTATATTTTTGCATATCTGGATATCAATGAAAAGGCAGAGATCCTGAACCGGAGCAAGATCGAACATCTGGAAGAACAGAGAAGACTGTCCCAGAGACTTTTCGAACAGACGGCAACGGTACTCGCAAACGCGATCGATGCAAAGGACGTATATACGCGAGGCCATTCGCTTCGTGTGGCCGAATATTCGGAGAAGATCGCCAGACGACTCGGTAAGGACGAAGAGTTCTGCCGGCAGATCTACTATACGGGGCTTTTGCATGATGTAGGAAAGATCGGTATTTCGGATCATATCATTACAAAAAAAGGTAAACTTACGGATGAAGAATACAGCGCCATGAAGCAACATCCGGTCATTGGCAGCCAGATCTTATCCGGCATTCGGGATTACCCGTATCTGGGCATCGGCGCGCATTATCATCATGAACGCTATGACGGCAAAGGTTATCCGAACGGTCTCATAGGGGAGGAGATTCCCGAGATCGCCAGGATCATCTCGGTCGCCGATGCTTACGATGCCATGACTTCCAACCGTAGTTATCGTGCCGCGATTCCGCAGCAGATCGTCCGCGAGGAGATCCTGAAGAATTCCGGAACGCAGTTTGACCCCGATGTAGCCAAGGCGATGCAGTATCTGATCGATGTCGATGGTGAGTATCAGATGAAGGAGAGGACGGAAGCGACCGGACTCAGCGGCGCGTCAAAACTGAAATGCGACGATTATGAAAGTGCTATCTCCGAAGGCATTCTGGTCACACCGCAGGAAGTAACGATCTACTTCCGACATGAATCAGATGGAACCGGCACGGATGCGGACCGATATCCGACGATCATCCTGTTTGATTCGCTCGATGCGCATTTTTATCGGGATGAGAGAGCGGCCCGCGATCTGTCCTGCCTGGAATACGGACGGATCCGACTGAACGGCATCGCGGAATGCGAGGCCGCACGTAAGATGGATATCCGGGGCAATGTACCGGCGAAGCCTGCCGGAGGCAAGGCGGATCCCGGTCCTAAGGCTACGGAGTATGTTATTAAAGCGGTACGCTTGAAAGACCACGCGAAGATCATGGTCGATAACGGTAAGGAAACGTATGATGTGATCGTGGCATTTCCAGACAGCACACGGTATGCATACATCGGATTGACCGGTGCGCATTGTGTGATCGACAGTGTCCGTATGGAACGTTCCGAGGAAAATGCACAGCCGGGAAGCATCCCGAGGATCGCAGAAGAGATCAGTTTTATCAAAGAAAACGAAGGCGATATCCCGAACGTGCAGGTCGATACGTTCCGGTCGGACGCATCCTGCGGTACAGAGATCACGGACGGCATGAAGATGACATTCCACTCCATGAGCCTTCCTTCGGCCCGGCTGATCTGGCATTGTCCGTACATCGTTATATTCCATTCGGACGATGGTTTGGTCAACGGTAAAAACTACCGTGAATACGCGCTGGTCCGTTTGGATGGTGAGTATTGGGATGGAGTCGATGTGAAGAATACGGCGCATCTGACGAAGCTCGGTTTTCAGGGTTGGGAAGCCTGGAAGAAAGGAAACCGCGAAGGCATCGATGTTGAGGTAACATTCGCCTGCGGAGAGGACTGGGTTCGTGTGAAGACGTCGAACCTGGGAATTACGCTCGAGAATACGACAAAGATCAACAACATATCCGGCACTACGTATGTGGCATTGTCCGGCGATCAATGCGCCATTACGAATATAAGATTTACTAAGAATACATAATTCATAACGAAACGGCGGCAGCACATAAAAAGTGCTGCCGCCGTATGTTTTTCAGGATAGTTACATAGGTTATTTTGTACCAAAGATACGGTCGCCTGCGTCGCCGAGACCGGGAACGATGTAACCGTTTTCATTGAGATGTTCGTCCATGGCGCCGATGTAGATGTCTACATCCGGGTGAGCTTTACGTAGGGCTTCCAGACCTTCCGGCGCTGCGATCAGGCACAGGAAACGATTGCGGTAAATGCCGCGCTTTTTGAGCATATCGATCGCTGCAATGGCGGAACCGCCGGTCGCGAGCATTGGGTCTACCACGAAGATGTCACGTTCTGCGGCATCGTGGGGCAGTTTGCAGAAATATTCGTGCGGCTCCAGGGTCTTCTCATCACGGAACAGACCGATGTGGCCGACTTTGGCGTTCGGGTTCATCCGCAGGATACCGTCGCACAGACCGATGCCGGCACGCAGGATCGGAACGACGCAAAGCTTTTTGCCTGCGATCTCTTTTACGGTCGTTTTGCAGATCGGCGTTTCGATCTCTTTGTCGGCGAGCGGCAGATCGCGGCTGGCCTCATAATAGATCAGCATCGCGACTTCATTTACCAGGTCGCGAAAATCTTTTGTGGAAGTTTCTTTCATCCGCATAATGCCGATCTTGTGCTGCAACAGCGGATGGTCCATGATCACTACTTTTCCCATCATACACGTCCTCCTGTATTGATCTGGCTTTATTATACTACCGGTGCAGGGAAAAGTCAAAAAGAAAGGTGACGAAAGTCACGTGAGAAAGTGGCTTTTTTCACTACAAAACCGAAATCCGGCAAACTATAATGAGTGTGTCAAAGAACGAGAGGTTCTTTGGCGCATATTTTTTTTAAGGAGTTAAGAGATGGCGACGATACTGAAGACCAATGACCTGACGAAGAAATACGGGAGTAAGGCAGTTGTGGATAATCTGAATATTGAGATCGAGGAGGGCGAGATCTTCGGCCTGCTGGGACCGAACGGGGCCGGCAAAAGCACGACCATGAACATGATCTGCGATCTGGTGCGCCCGACGCTCGGAAACGTCGAATTCATGGGAAAAGATTTTCGCAAGAACCGCCGCGAGCTGATCGGTTACCTGGGTTACATTCCGCAGGAACTGGCGATCCACGGGAACCTGAAGGCCTGGGAAAATGTTGAACTGTTCACGTCGCTTTACGGCATCAAGGGGGCGACGCTGAAGGAGAGGATCGACGAAGCATTGTCCTATGTCGGACTGTCTGAGAAGAAGAACGACTATGCGAGGACGTTCTCCGGAGGCATGAAGCGCCGACTCAACATCGCCTGTGCCATCGGACATCATCCGAAGATGCTGATCTTCGACGAGCCGACGGTCGGGATCGACCCGCAGTCGAGAAACTTCATCCTCGAGAAGATCAAAGAATCCAACAAAAACGGCGCCACCGTCATCTATACGAGCCACTACATGGAAGAAGTCGAAGCCATTTGCACGCGGATCGCGATCATGGATAACGGTAAGATCATCGCGACCGGAACGAGCGAGGAGCTGAAGAAGATGGTGGTCGAAGATACCTCAAGTATTACGTTGGAGGAAGTCTTCCTGACATTGACCGGAAAGAAACTGAGGGATTATTGATATGATACGTTATCTCGTTAAAAACAATCTGAAGATCATGGGACGGAGCATGACCAACATCCTGCTGTTCGTGATCGCGCCGCTCACGGTCATTGCGGTCCTGTCCAGCGCATTTTCCGCTTTGATGCAAAGCTATCAAAGTGTCGACGGCTTTAAGGTCGGATACCGGATCGAGGCAGACGGCATGCCGCAGACCATCGTGATCGGTCTGAAAACGGTGACCTCTGCGCAGAATATCACCCTGGTCGAATACCCGGACGGGGATCCGAAGCAGCTGGTGAAGGATGACGACCTGGGAGGCTTCGTCGTTCTGGACGGCGACAGCTACAGCATCTATGTCAATGAGGATAAGAATACCGAGGCCCAGATGCTGACCTATACACTTCATGCGTTCTTTGAGAATATGGGCAGCCCTACAGGCGTGACAGCCGATGCCGGGGAGAGGATCCAAACGGTGTCCACGGATTACATGCCGGCGATCGATTCGACGGATTACTACGGAATCATCGAGATCAATTATTTCGGCTGGTGTGCCGTGATCTGTTCGGCCGGACTGTTCATCAGTGAGAAGAAGTACAAGATCGGAAAGAAACTGCGGGTGACACGGCTCAACGAGTTGCAGTTGTACCTCGCTAAGTTTCTGCCTTCGGTCCTGGTGGTGTGCTGCGGCGTCGGCCTGGCAGCTCTGTTCTGCACATTGATCTTCGGCGTCCACTTCGGAAACCTGCTGTGGACGAGTCTGATCGTAATTATGTCTGTTATGGCAGCCGTTGCCTTCGGCCTGATGATCTATGCATTCTTTGACAGCATGATCATCACGGTCATCCTGGTATTCGCTATCGTGTGGATCTGGGGCTTCCTGGGCGGAAGTTTTGAGACCTATATGTATTCCGGTTTTTCGCAAAGCGTGCAGGAGTTCTCGCCGCTGTATCACATCAACCGGTGTCTGGTGGAACTGTCCTGTATGGGTAAGAGTGATTACATCGGCAGCGCACTGATCTATACCGGCGCTATGTGTGTGGGCTGCTCGGCATTGGCCGTGCTCGCCGGAGTTTTGAGAAGGAGAAAAGGGGCATGAAAATTCTGGTAAAATCAACATTAAAGATCCTGCTTCGGATGAAGAGTTTTTGGTTTTTCCTTCTTTTGACACCGATCCTGTCTACGGTGCTTTTGAACATGAAGCAGAGCAGTCTCGCCTATTATGTATACGAGGACTCCTATAAAATCACCGATCTTTCAAGTTTCGACGAGAAACTTGCGTATTATGCGGGAAACGGTCAATATGTCGTAAAGGTCTATGATTTTTGCGAAAGCGAGCTTTCCGAATACTATCTGACGAAACTATCCGCCAGCGGCATGTTCCGGATCTGCCGGGTGAAGATGTCGGAGCAGGAGGAAACTGTCCGCAATATGGAAGCGGTGGAGGCGGAGATCGAACTGGAAGGATTTAAGGATCGCAAGGGAGCCTCCCTGGTCATTCCGAGAGAGTTTGACAGTCTCGTCGCCGGCGGAGATATCGAAAAGGCAGCCCGGCTGTACATCCAGTCCGACGATACGAGAACCGAGATCTTTAAGTATGAAATGGCATTGCAACTTCAGAAGATCGGAAATGCCGCGGGCGAGCTGAGTGCATTGAAATCGGCAGATTCACAGGTCCCGAAGAGAGAAGTGATCCGTTTTTCCGTGGAGAAAGGACACGAACTTACGCATGACCAGATCGATAAGCGTACCCGCATGGGCTATGCATTGGCCATCATGACCATGGGCTTTGTATTCGGCGGCGTATTTATCTCACACATCGCGATCGGGGAGCAGAAGGACAGCGTTTTGAAACGCATCCGGCTTTCCAATACGCAGCTCTCGTCTTATTTTGTTTCGAAACTGCTTGCGTCCTTTTTGGTATCGGTCCTGATCACGGGCGTGATGGCGGTCTGCAGCTTCTTCATCGATATGGAAGGTCTCGGCATGAACCGGATCGAGTTTCTGGGTCTGATCTTCCTGATGGGTCTGATCTTCAGCTCGCTGAGCCTGATGATGGGCATCCTGTTCGGTGACGTGATGAGCGCAAACGTTGCGGCATTTACCCTTTGGAGTTTATCGTCGATGTTGAGCGGCCTGTATTTCCCGCTGACTTATACGACCAACACACTGAAGATCCTGTCCAAATTGATGCCTCAGACCTGGTTCATGGATGGCACCGAAATGATATTTACAGGTGACAAAACAGTGTTGATTATGCTATTATGTGTTACAGTAGCATATCTCGTTTTGATCATCAGTCTGGGCAGCCTCGGACTGAAAGTGAAGAAGGTAGACGAATGGGGGAACGCCTGAGGGATAACTTTTTTATAGTGGTCCGGATCGTTATCATGCTGGTATTCAGCTTATATGGTTTCTTCGAGACAAGCACAGGAGTATCGCCGCTGATACTCCTGCTTGTTGCGTTATACTTTTGTATGATGGCTCTTAAGGAACTGACCTCCGATAAGCGTTTCAAGATCCTGCTTCTGGGACTGGGCGCGGTAGTGTTTATCGGGATCCTGGTCTTCGGGGGCAATGCATACATCCTGATGGGTCTCTATCTCATCTACGAAGCATTGGCCCTGTTTAAGGCTACGCTTTTCGTATATTTCATGCCGCTTTTGCTGGCCTTCGTTCCGACGCCGATCGGTTTTCTGACGCAGCTGCTCGTGGCTTCCATGATGACGGTCATCTATGTACAGCATGACTTGGTGATCGTGGCGTATCAAAAGCAGATCCACGAGGAAACGGTCCTGGAGCAGGGGCTGAAGCGGGACATGGAGAGCCGGGAGCAGGCGTCGAAGGCGGAACTGAAGAAAAATATCGTCATGGCGGAGAACCGCATCCTGGAAGAGCGGTCGTCGCTGTCGCAGGCGCTGCATGATAAACTGGGACATAATATCAACGGCTCGATCTACCAGCTCGAGGCGATCAAAGTCCTGATGGAGAAAGACCCGGAGCGTTCGAAAGAGATGACGCAGGCAGTCATTGACCAGCTTCGGACAGGTATGGACGAGATCCGCGGCATCCTGCGCAGGGAGCGCCCGGAGAAGAAGGAACTGGCGCTGATCCAGCTCTACAATCTGTGCAGGGATTGTAACGATAAAGGCGTAGAGACGAACCTCGAGACGGAAGGCGACGTCAACGTTTTAAACGAGAAACTCTGGGAAGTCATTTTGGACAATTCCTTCGAGGCCGTCTCGAATTCCATGAAGTATTCTAAGTGTAAGAACATCCTGATCACGATACGGGTGATGAATAAACTGGTGCGGTGCACGATCCGCGACGACGGCATGGGCTGCAATTCATTTTCCGACGGTATGGGCATTTCGGGAATGCGCCGTCGCGTACGTGAGGTCGGCGGAACGCTCGATTTCGAGACCGTCGGAGGATTTACCGTAAATATGTTGCTTCCGCTTTCGTAACGCCGGCGGGGCATGGAGGTTGGTATGGAGAAGATCAAAGTAATAATCGCGGATGACAGCGCGTTCGTTCGGGACGGGATGAAGATCATCCTGGATGTGGACGATGATTTCGATGTCATCGGCTGTGCGTCGAACGGCCGGGAAGCCATAGAGATCGCGAAGAAGGAGCGCCCGGATGTGTTTTTGATGGACATCCAGATGCCGGAGATGGACGGTATCGAGGCGACGAAGGTCATCGTTGACGAGGGGCTGGGAAAGGTCCTGATCCTCACGACGTTCGATGATGACGATCTGGTGCGCCGCGCCTTGCAGAACGGGGCGAAAGGCTACCTGATCAAAAACCACACGCCGGAGCATTTGAAGCAGATGATCAAATCGGTCTACAACGGCACGGGCGTTATGGAGGAAAATATCCTCGAATCGATCACGAAGGGCACCTTGCTCTCCGGCGATGGTTCGGGAACGAGTACGGGACGAAAAGAAGAATACGGTGCCGAGGGCTTTGATGCATCGCCCTATACGGAGCGCGAGTTGGAGATCATCAAAGCAGTGTCCGGAGGTTTGTCGAACCGACAGATCGCGGATAAGCTCTGCATCTCCGAAGGCACGGTGAAGAACTATATCACGACGATCCTGTCGAAGGAGGACCTGTCGCACCGGACGGCGCTGGCAGTGTATTATCTGACCGGAAAGAAGTCGTAAAGGTCGTTCCCGTTGAAAGGAATGAAATGAAAGAGATCATTAGTCGATTATTCAGGCAGAGCGGACTCGGGGAGATCGTAGGTGATGTGACCCCGGTCAGCGGAGGCCTGATGCACAAAATGTTTAAAGTCACAACGGGAAGCGGCAGTTACGCAGTGAAGTGCCTGAATCCCGAGATCATGAAACGTCCGGGCGTATTGGAAAACTATGCGCGGGCGGAGGATCTGGAACGCCTGCTCGAGGAGCAGGAGCTGCCCATCGTACCTGCATTGACCATAGGGGGTAAGAAGATGCTCGAGACCGACGGACGGTATTTTTACGTATTCCGTTGGCAGGAGGGAAGCATCACCGATTGGGATCATATCACGGAGGATCAGTGCTTTCAGGCCGGCGAACTGCTCGGTCGCATGCACGCTATCGATCCGAAAAATGTCGAACCGGAGGAGCCGGAGATCAGTAAGATCGATTTTGCCGAGTATCTGCGCCTGGCGAAAGAGAAGGACAGCCCGATTGGCGCAGCCCTGGAGGAGAACCTGGATCTGCTGACGCAGGCGCAGGAGAAACTGAATGAAGCGCGTCGGATGCTTCCGGCCATGTCTGCGGTCAGCAATGACGACATGGATCCGAAGAATATCATGTGGCATGAGGGCCGCGCGCATATGATCGATCTGGAGTGCCTGGATCGCACGAATCCGATCGAGTCGAGTCTGAACCTGGCGCTGCAGTGGTCGGGTACGGTCAATGATAGCTTCAATCCGGAAAATCTGGCTGCGTTTTATCGCGGTTACCTCGGTGTGTACGACAACGGCTTTCGTTCGTACGACGAACTGTTCGGGATCGCTTATACGTGGGTGGAATGGCTGGAATACAACATCCGCCGTGCGCTCGGACTGGAAGGCAGCGGTGATGAGATCGGACTCGGTGAGGATGAGACTGTTCGCACGATCGGCCGCATCCGCTATCTGGCTTCCGTGGAGGCTGAAGTGCGCCATGTGCTTCAGGAGATTCCGGCGCCCGATGTGAAGCGCTTTCAAACACGCGACGATCGGTTATGTTATATTGACCTTATGTTTGAGGGAGACGTTTGCGGCAACCTTTCGCTAATTAATGAACGCGATCTTCCGGATGGTTATTGTTTTGTTATGTATGAGCCTGGGGACCGCGAGGCTTGGATCGACATCGAGCTTTCTGCCGGCGAGGTCATGGATCGTGCCCAGGGTGAAGAGTGCTGGAAACGTTATTATGCAGGTCGGGAGGAGATGCTTCCTGCACGCATGGTCTTCGTGGAAAATGCATCCGGCGAGAAGGTCGCAACGGCGACCGCGTTTTTCGATATCCACACGGAGGATGCTCCGGAAAACGGACAGCTACACTGGGTGGCTGCGAAAAGCGAGGCGCAGGGTAAGGGCTTGTCGAAGCCGCTGATCACACATGTTTTGAAGATATTGACCGAACTGGGTTACACACATGTGAAGATCCACACACAAACATTGACCTGGTTGGCATGTAAGGTATATTATGATCTTGGATTTCGGCCGACGCCGGAGAGCCTGAGGGTGAACCGCTTCGGCTGGAAGATGGTGGATAGTTTTATACATAACGATGACTCGATACGAGGCGTCGTAAAATAGAGGTTTACAAATACACAAAAAGGAGACGACCATGGAGAAACGAAGATTTGAAAAATTGGGTATCGATGTATCATTATTGGGGTTCGGTTGTATGAGATTACCCGTTTCCGGAGACGGAAAGATCGACCGCCCCATGGCACAGGAAATGCTGGATAAGGCGATCGCGGCCGGCGTCAATTATATCGACACGGCGTACCCTTATCACGGCGGAGAGAGCGAGCTGTTCGTTGGTGAGGCACTGAAGAAGTACCCGCGCGATTCGTTCTATCTGGCGACGAAACTGCCGGTTTGGTTCGTGAACACGGTGGAAGACGTCGACAAATATTTCAATGAGCAGCTTAAGAAACTGCAGGTGGACTATTTTGATTTCTACCTGATGCATGCGATGAACCGCGGCAGCTGGCGGAAGATGGTCGAGATCGGTTGCGTTAAGCGGCTCGAGGAACTGAAGGCGGAGGGAAAGATCCGCTTCTTAGGATTCTCCTTCCATGATGATTACGAAGCTTTTGAAGAGATCATCAATTACAGAGACTGGGATTTCTGCCAGATCCAGCTTAATTATATGGACATCGACGAGCAGGCCGGCATGAAGGGCTATAAGCTCGCAGAAGAGAAGGGTGTTCCGCTCACCATCATGGAGCCGATCAAGGGCGGTTCCCTGGCTAAATTCTCCGATGATATCATGGAAGTGTTCAACAACGTAAGACCCGGCAAGAGCGCGGCTTCGTTCGCCCTGCGTTACGTTGCGACCCTGCCGAACATCCTGACCGTGCTTAGCGGCATGTCCACGATGGAGCAGGTCGAGGATAACCTGGACACATTTACTGATTTCGTACCCATGGAAGAAAAGGAGTACGAAGCGATCGATACGATCAAAAAGATCATGAACAGCAGGATCCGGAACGGTTGCACCGGTTGCCGGTACTGTATGCCCTGCCCGTTCGGTGTAGATATCCCGGGCAATTTCAGCGCTTGGAACCGTTACCATATGTACCAAAGCTATGATGTAGTGAAGTGGCAGTGGGAAGGTTTGGAACGCGACGGCAAGACGGCGAAAAACTGTAAGGAGTGCGGAAAATGTGAGAAGGCCTGTCCGCAGCATTTGCGTATCCGTGAGGACCTAAAGAAAGCATTGGCCGATCTGAAAGAGGCAAAATGAAGCATAAAAGATTGAACCGCGGAGGAAAGCATGGCTGGGGCTTTGATTTCTATCCGTACTATCAGATGAGGATCGACGAGGAGTTTTTCCACGGATACGCTGCCCTGATCCGTTTTACGGATGGGGAGAATAACTACTGGCAGACACCGAAGGCCGGCCGCCTGCAGGTGACGGGCGCCGGAATGTCCTGGATGGAACTGGTTCCGGATGGCGAGTCCTGCGTGATCACCGTGAAGTATTTCCCGGACGGGACACACGATCCGGAGCGGAAGAATTATCCGGTTCCTGCGGATCCGCAGTACCAGCCGTCGCTATGGTACGTGGACATCACGGATGGCATCGAGACGGACGAAGACGGGACGCTGGTTTATATCGATAAGTATCTGGATGTCATCTTTACGCCGGAAGGCGATATCAAAGTCGATGACACGGATGAACTGGATGCCGCGCTGGCTTCCGGGGAACTTTCGGAGGCTTCGCATGCGGCGGCTATCGCCGAGGGAGAGAGGATCCTGAAAGATCTGTGCCAAGATATCGCGAAGACCGATGCCTGGTGCGCGAAGATCCGCCATATCGTCGAGGCGCGCATCGCTGCCGGGGAGCCGGATCGCGCGGAGGCTCTGCGGAACGAGATCCTAAGCGGCGGCCGCGAGGGTAAGATCCAAAAGCAGGGAGACCGCGTATTGCGTCCGGCAAATGTCTGGTCCGCCGATGTGCATAAGTTTCTGGACTTCCTGATCGAGGAAGGTTTTACGAACGTACCGAAGCCCTACGGCATGACGGACGACGGGAACGAGATCCTCTCGTTCGTGCCGGGAAAGGCATATAATTACCCGCTGCCGAAGGAGTTCCTGGAGGATGAGATGCTCATCCTTTCGGCAAAACTTCTGAAGCAATATCACGAGGTCGGAAGCAGATATATCGCGAAACTACGCGGCGGCGAGCCGTGGATGCTTCCGAAGGTCGAACCGGTCGAGGTGATGTGCCACGGGGATTATGCCCCGTACAACGTGACTCTGGTCAATGCAAAACCGGTCGGCATCATCGATTTCGACACCCTGCATCCCGGACCTGCACTTTGGGACATTGCCTATGCAGTCTACCGATGGGTACCGTTCACAAGCCCCGAGAATCCGGATCACTACGACGACCTGACGGAGCAGATCCGCAAGGCAAAGGTGTTCCTGGATGCATACGGAGCGACCGGGGCGCAGAGAGAAGCATTGCCCGATATGATGATGAAACGATTGACTGCACTCACCGATTTCATGGCGGCGCAGGCCGGCGACGGAAACGAAGATTTCGCTAAAAACATCGAGGACGGCCACATAAAGGTCTACCAAGACGATATACGATATATACGAGAGAACCGGGAACGGATTCTGAAAGGGATCATCTGAGTTATAAGGAGTTTTTATGAAAGTCGTTGTAGGAATGTCGGGAGGCGTGGACAGCGCCGTAACGGCCTATCTTTTGAAAATGCAGGGATATGAGGTCGAAGGTGTTTCGTTGCGACTCGTAAAGAGTGAGAACGAGGATGGACGAAGCCGTGATATCGAAGATGCACGGCAGATCTGTGAGACTCTCGGGATCCCTCACCATGTTCGGAATTGCATTTCCAAATTCGAGTACTGCGTGATCGACCCATTCATTCAGGCATATTCTGAGGGGCGCACCCCGAACCCGTGCGTGATCTGTAATCGTCAGGTTAAATTTGACGAACTGTTTTCGGCCATACCGGTTCTTAAGGCTGACTATATCGCCACCGGCCATTATGCGAAGATCGAGAAACTTCCCAACGGTCGTTACACGGTCAAAAACGGCGCGAGCGCTCTGAAGGATCAGTCCTATATGCTGTGCAGGTTGAGCCAGGAGCAGCTCGCGAAGACGCTGTTTCCGTTGGGTGATCTGACGAAGGATGAGGTGCGTAAGATCGCCGAAGATGCCGCGCTTCATGTTGCGCATAAAGGCGAATCGCAGGATATCTGTTTTGCAAATGAAACGGATTATGCGGCCTTTATCGAGGAGCGAACCGGGCAGACATTTCCCGAGGGAGACTTTGTTGATGCCGAGGGTAATGTTTTGGGCCGGCACAAAGGCATCATCCACTATACG
>JAFZPG010000068.1 GCA_017550425.1 Lachnospiraceae bacterium
GGAAGAGCAGGGTTTCTTACGCGCAAAACGGCGCATACGATCAAAATGCGCGTAAAGAACTGGAGGAAGAGCAGGACTTTTTACGCGCAAAACAGAGCAAACGATCAAAATGCGCGTAGAAGGAATAGGAGCAGGTTTTAACAAATCAGAAAAACAGTAAGAAAGGGGATCAACATGGAAGACTACAAGACAAAATTGGAGGAACAATTAAAAGAGGTTGAGGCTTTACTCGCTAAGTCAACCCGAAAAATGGAGGAATTGAACTCGGTTCCGGATCATGAGATCAGAATTCATAAGAGTAACGGGCGTGATCAATACTATCTGATCAATAAGTTGACGGGAGAGAGACGTTATATTAAGGCGTCGGAACTCTCCTCGCTTCGCGAAATAGCTCAGAAGGGTTATGAAAAAAGGGCAAGAAAAGAATTAATGGCGATGAAGCAGAACTTGGAATTCTTTATTCGAAATTATAATGTTCAAAAACTGAATGAGATCTATGAATGTATGGCGAAGGGGAGAAAGGCGCTTATTGAGCCTCTGATCGAAACGGACGAGATGTTTTTGACACACTGGCAGAATTCGACGTTTGAGGAGATGCAATTTTATGATGAAACAGAGTTTTATACATGCAACGGGATTCGCGTTCGTTCCAAATCGGAATTGATCATTGCCAATATGCTGGAACAGTATAGCATACCTTATAAGTATGAAAAACCTTTGCATTTAAAAGGAATGGGGGAAGTTCGCCCGGATTTCAGCTGCTTGAAAGTGAAATCGAGAAAAGAAGTGATCTGGGAACATTTCGGAATGATGGACAACATGACATATGCAAACAAAAATGTGACAAAACTGACATGTTATCATCAAAATGGTTTTTATGTCGGTGAGAACCTGATCACGACGTTTGAAACATCACAAAACCAGATCAGCTCAAAACTGATAAAGGGCATGATAGAACAATACTTACTATAGCGGAGCCGTCCTTTTTAATTTCATTGACAGAAGCGGCCATTTGGGCTACAATGATTCTGGGTTTAGGGTGATCTGTCTGAGGACGGTTCGGCCTTAAACCGACAGAGTAGATTGATCAGAAACGAGGCAGTCAGAATGCGGACGGAAGTGATCGCGATCGCGTCGAAGGACGATGAAGAGTTAAAACGAGCCGGGGCGGTGATCCGTGCCGGCGGTTTGGTTGCGTTTCCGACAGAGACCGTGTACGGGCTCGGGGGCAATGCACTCGATGCGGACGCTTCCCGTCGGATCTATGCGGCGAAAGGACGTCCCTCGGATAACCCGTTGATCGTCCACATTTCGGACTTTTCGCAGGTGTACATGCTGGCGGACGAAGTGCCGGAGACGGCGAAACGGCTCGCAGATGCATTCTGGCCGGGACCTCTGACCATGATACTAAAGAAGGCGGAACTCGTGCCGGAGACGACCACGGGCGGCCTTTCTACCGTGGCGCTTCGGATGCCGAACCATCCGGCGGCACTGGGACTCATCGAGCAGGCCGGCGTGCCGATCGCGGCTCCGTCGGCGAACCGTTCGGGACGGCCCAGCCCCACGACGGCAGCCCATGTGTTTGAGGACATGGCCGGGAAGATCCCCATGATCCTGGACGGCGGTGAGGTCGAGATCGGCGTCGAGTCGACCATCGTGGATCTGACTGGGGAGACGCCCATGGTGTTGCGCCCCGGATATATTTCCCGCGAGATGCTGGAAAAGGTCCTGGGAATACAGGTGGAACTGGATCCCGCGATCGTCGTGAAGCCGGTGACGGAACCGCTGACGACGGAAGGAACCATACATCCGGAGGCGTCGAATGATGACTCCGGAAGCTTTGCCTCGAACGTTGTGTCTGAGGGTTCGGGATCAAAACAGCAAAACGGTGAGTCGACGCTTCTTAAGCCGAAGGCGCCGGGCATGCGATATCGGCATTACGCGCCGAAGGCGCCGATGATCTTGGTGAAGGGACCCGCACAGGCAGTAACGGCTTATATCTGTAAGCAGATCGAAGATAATAAAGATAAAAAGATCGGCGTGCTCTGCTCGGCACAGACCGCCCCGGTCTATAAGGACGCAAGCCGCGTGGTGGTGGCCGGAGCGCAGGGAGATATCGTGGCTCTGGCGCACAACCTGTACGCGGATCTGCGTGATTTTGATGAGGGAGACATTGACCGCATCTATGCGGAGGATTTCGGGATCGCAGAGGATGCGAACCTGAAAGAGGCGCTGGAGAACCGCATGATGAAGGCGGCAGGCGGACATATTGTAACGGTGGGATAGAGTATGCTGGATTTTAAACGGATCGTGTTCATATGCATGGATAATACATCCGGAAGCATTATGGCCGAATCGATCTTTAACAGTATTATGGATCAGCTGGATCCGGAGCAGCGCATCGGCGCATGTTCACGGGGCCTGGTGGTCCTGTTCCCTGAACCTTTGAACCCTGCGGTGACGCAGGTGTTGGAGGAAAACCGGCTGGAGGTCTCCAAGGAATATTCCGAGGAGATCACGGCGCGGGATGTGGCCGGAGGCAATACGTTGTTGCTCTGCATGACCGACCGCGAAAAAAAGATGACAAAAGAGCGTTTCCCGACCGCGCTGAACCTGTACACTCTGAGCGAATTTGCCGGTGAGCAGGGAGAACTGCGCATGCCCTTCGGAAAGGACCTGGAGGCCTACGGCGAGACGTTCGAGCGCATGGACATGCTGGTCAAACTGACCGTGCAGCGGCTGCAAAGCGCTGCCCGCAAACAAAACGATACAGAGAACATATTCGGCAAGACCGAAGGAAAGGCGGAAATAAACAATGATAGCATTAGGTTGTGATCACGGCGGATTTGCCCTGAAACAGGAGATCATCAAACATTTGGAGGAGCAGGGGATCGCATACCGCGATTTCGGCTGCTATGACGAGTCATCGGTACACTATCCGGTATACGCAAAGGAAGTCGCTAAGGCAGTCCTGTCCGGCGAATGCGAGAAGGGCATCCTGGTATGTTCGACCGGCCTGGGCATCTCCATGGCGGCCAATCGTTTCGCAGGCATCCGCGCTGCTGTCTGCACTGACCCGTTCTGCGCGAAGATGACGCGCCTGCACAACGACGCGAATGTCCTGTGCCTGGGCGGCCTGGTCGTAGGTAAGGGCCTGGCGATGGAGATCGTCGACACCTTCCTGACCACGGAGTTTTCCAACGGGGAGCGTCACATCAAGCGCATTCAGATGATCGAGAACGACTAGGAGGTCCTATGAAGCGACAAGATTATATTTCCTGGGACGAATATTTCATGGGCGTGGCCATGCTGTCTGCCATGCGATCGAAGGATCCCGGAACACAGGTCGGTGCGTGCATCGTCAGCCCGGCCAATAAGATCCTCTCCGTCGGATATAACGGTTTTCCTATCGGGTGTTCGGATGACGAATTCCCCTGGGAGCGTGAGGCAGAGGATCCGTACGACACGAAGTATCAGTATGTGACTCACGCGGAGATGAATGCGATCCTGAATTTCCGCGGCGGCCGGCTCGATGATGCCCGCGTTTACGTAACGCTCTTCCCGTGCAATGAGTGCACGAAGGCGATCATCCAGTCCGGGATCAAGGAGATCATCTACGACAGCGACAAATACGCAGATACTCCGTCCGTGCGCGCCAGCAAACGCATGCTGGATGCGGCCGGCGTAAAGTATCGCGGTTACAGCGCATCCGGAAGATTTATAGAATTGCACCTGTAGAGTGTCTGTTACGGCAGGGGGCCTGTCCCCCTGCTTTTTTCCTTATTTGAATCCTTATTTGAACCTTATTTGAATCCTTATTTGAATTTTAAAAATCCGGTAGGAAATGCGGCGCAGCCGCGTTACATAGACAGAAGGATGAAAAAAACCTTTGGGAGGAGAAGAAAGTGACTCTTTGTTTGATGGCGTTTGATACGCCGGCAGAGAAAAACCTTTTTACCAGATTATACGAACGGTATCAGTACTACATGCTCTATTTGGCCAATGGGATCCTGCAGAACCACACATTGGCCGAGGATGCGGTCCAGGATGCCTTTATTACCTTGACCCGTTTTATGGACCGGGTCGAAGATGTGGAGTCGCCGAAGACGCGGAATTTCCTGGCGACGATCACGAAGAGCCGTGCCGTCGACCTGCTTAGAAAAGAGAAGCGCTACATGGAGGCGGTGGACATCGATGACGAGAGTTATCGCATCGAGAGTAAGGACGAGCAGCCGCTGGAGCAGTTGATCCGCGAGTCAGAGCACGCGCGGCTTAGGGAGTGTATCCGACAGCTGACGCCGGATCACCAGACGGTTTTGGAACTGAAATATGTGCACGGTCTGAAGGAACGTGAGATCGCGGATGTCCTGGGCATCTCGACGAAGACGGCGGGGATGCGGATCCTGCGGGCGCGCGAGAAACTTCGGGCCATGCTGACCGGGAAGGAGGAGTGAAGCCATGATGAGTGAAGACGAGAAATTAAGAGAAGCTCTGGAAGCGGAACTCGAAGATTCCTATCAGGAGTACCTGACCTATGCCTTAAAGGGCGAAACCCAGGACCTTATGGAAACGAGCCCGGAATTCAAGAAGAACATGAAGAAGCTGTGCGAGGACGCAGAGAAGTCCGCGGCCGCGGGCGCTGCGCCTGCCGACACGGGCGTTTCCTCCGAACATAAGGAGTCATCGCAGATCATTATGCTTAAGCCTCGCTCGAAAACACAGAGGCTGGCCATCCGGTTAACGAAAGTTGCTGTCGGTCTGGCGGCTGTGGCTGCCGTAGTGATCGCAGTCATCCTGTTCAACCTTAAGGATGTAAAGTTAAATTCCCGCAACCCGGATTGGGCACAGGAGGGGGACAAAAATGCGGTCGCTGCCGCTAATACGGATCCGGTGGAATTGGCGCTGACCGACGAGACCAAACAGGAATATCCGAACTCCCCGTCACCTGTTACGGCGAACGAACAACATATGACGGACGCTGCGCCGGAGCAGACATTTTCCCCCAATTCGAACGGCTTGATTTACAAATCCGGCGGCAAACTCATAGTAGGGGTGGCTTCCGACAATGTTAAAGAAGCGTTTAACTTCTACTCAAACAATAGAGGGATCTCTATTATTGCAGGTAAGGGCGTGGATGAACCCGGTGCTCTTCCGGAAAATGTGGATGGTATCAGGGAAGAGAATAATAGTTCGATCTCGGAAGCCGAATACGATCAGGTCCGGTTAAAATTGGAAGTTCCGTATTTGAATACCCCGGAGGGCGGCGTTGTTACCTATTCCGAGATCTGCCGGGTCAGTTCGGATGGACGGGAAATGAAGTTTGAGGTCATATCCCGTGAGGAGACAGAGGAAGCCACCACCGTGATCGTGGAATGCAGTGACCCGACGGGAGAAAAAGTGAAGCTCCTGCCCGGAAAGCAGGTCCGGCTGGATGTCGTTTATGACAGCGAAAACAGTGATCGGGTCACCTGGATCTACGTACTTCTCGATTTGGAATAAAAACCTGAAATATTTACAAATTGCGCTTACGCGCGGTTCATGCCGCTCGCAAGCGCTTTTTGCTTTTTCTTGACTTTTTCACTTCAAAATTCTATAATGTATACGGGTCAGTCTCGAATGGACCCGGGAAGTAAGGAAATAGGGAAATGGCGTATACAAATGAAGCTGCCGCATATCAGGGGCAGTCGGTCGAGGAACTCGAGAAAGACCTCAACTACTATAAGGTCGAACTCGAAGTTGTGCAGTTAAAGAAAGAAGAGGCGATCACCTTCTCCTTGAAGATGGTATTGTTGCTGGTGGGCGCATTGGCTGTGACCATTTTAGCGGATGTCTTCATGCTGAAAGGTGATGTGATGAAGATTTTCGGGTATGCCATCATTGCGTTTTGCATCGCAGTTATAGCATATGCGGCCTTGATGCTGATCCAGCGGGTTCCTATGATCGTTTCCCAGCAAAATGTGGATACCGGGGTGATGATGCACCCTTCGGCGCTGAAGCGGGAGTACGAGATCATCATCAATGAGAAGGAGAAACTGCTGGAAGAAGCCCGCGCCAGAGAGGAACAACTCAGGCTTGAGGCGGAAGCGCGGCGGATCGAGTCGGAAGCAGCGATAAAAGCGGCTGTGGAAGAATACGGAGTCGGCGAGAACTTGACGACCGGAGATGAAAGCGGGGTATCCGCGGATGATAAGATCGGACTTACGATCTCACTCGAGGATGCATTGAACGAGATCCGGAGTTTCGCAGAAGAGGAAGACTAAATGGCGATTTTAGGGGAACGTGTTGCGCAGCAACAATATTTTTTTCGCAAGGAGGAACTGGAGAAACAGGAATATGCGCTCAGGGATGCGGAGAAAGAACACCGCCGTTATCGGATGTGGTTTATCGGGTCGCTGATCGTAATGACAGGCCTGTACTATATTACGATGGTGCAGGATGTTTTCCAGATCGAAAAATACAAAAAGGACGATTCCATCGAATATGCTCTGTTTATGGGCGGCTTTTCACTGGTTCTGGTCTTTGTCTATGTTACATATGCGGTGATCCTCTTTTTCGGCGTGATCGCCGTCGTGGGATTGTATCGATGGATGATCGTGCGCGACGGTGCGAACGGTCACAGGATGCTGTACCGCACCTATGTGAAACTCCAGAAACAGAGGATCCTGGAGGCCCGCGAGGCGATGGTAGAGCAGAAGAGCCGGGCCCGAGAGGAAAAAGAGCGTGCTGAGATGGCGTCCAAACTTCAAATGGAGAGTTTCATCGCGATGAAGAACCGCTTGGACGGGCAGATGGCAACGGATGATCTGAAGCCGAATTTGAACGGCATTGCCAGTGATTCTAAGGGGAACCTCGTCATTCCGATCGAGGATGCGCTCCGTTCCATTAACGATGAGGATGAGTTTGAGTAAGTAAGAGTAAGGGGCTGAGAGAAGGATGGAAGAAACAGGAATCAGCAAAGCCGAACAGGTTATGCTGTTAAAAGGCCTGATCGAGGAAGGCGTCCGACAAAAGCGCGAGATGGTCTTCAAACACAGGGAAGCGCAGGAAGAGATGCTCCGTTACGGGCTTCTGTTTGGCTTCGTGTTATGTGTCGGCCTGGTCAGCATTCTCCGGGATGCTCTCGTCGCCGGAGCGGTCCAAAATAAGAGTTCGTTCCTGTTCATGACAGGCGGTCTGATCGGAATCTTTTTATTCCTGCTCGGCTTGCTGGAACTTTTTTTCGCGGTCAAATGTGTGTATGCATTTACCAAATATGCAAACCCGATCGTCATGAAAGACGGGACCGAGCTTCCGTTTCGTGACGCGGCTGCCGCGATCGACAGTTCGACCAAACGGAACTTCCGGAAACTGATCGAGATACGCCAGAGCATGACGCCGGCGGAAACGGACGCCACGCGTATAGAGCCCTATCGGTTCGACACGTTGAATGCGGGATATTATGCCGAAGGAGCTAAGGCTACGGTACCCCAGATCGAAAAGGCAAAAGAAGAAGTAAATGAGAAACGAAAGATCTATGTGCAGGATCTGGAGGAGATTCACATCCATCGGACCATGAACCGGCAAATGATGATCGTTGCGATCGTTGTGGCGGTGGCCAGCCGTATTCTGGATGTTCCGATATCCAAATATTTTCCGGCCACAGCCTGGAAGGTCTGGATGGTCCTTTCGTACCTTTTATTTTTCGGAGGGATAGCATTGACCGTGTTTTACGGGATCCGCTATTTGTATGAAAAGAGAGAGAACCGTTTGATCCCTTCGATCACTCTGATCGACCGGGATGAAAATACGATCGAGAATTACAACTACCTGTTGACAGATCTCGAGTTTATGGCGGCTATTGCCCGGAGACGGAACGACCCGGCGTGGAACAAGCCGGTGATCGATACGACAGAGGCAAGGATGATATCCATGACAGAACTGACGGAGGCAGTTGCCGAGGCCGACACTTCCGTTGAGTTTCAGGAGCCTGCCGGTGATGAGCCGGAGAAGGAGCCGTTTAAGAAAGAAAACCCGTACGATCTTTCGTACGGCAGGGCAGAGTCTCCGATCGAAACGATCGATCTCATGCCCGGTTTCGGGCCAAACGATAAGAAAGAGACGGCACCTCCGGATGTGCAGGGAGGAGAAATGCCTCGACCCGAACCGATACAGGCCGATAAGACGACCGAAACAGACTCTGCTTCGGACGAGCAGAGAAAATTGGAGGAATATATGCGGGATTTGAAGAGAAAAGCACAGGATGAAGCGGAGTTTTCCGAGGAGCTTCTGTCTGAGATGGAGAGAATTCGAAAAACTCCGACAGAGGAAATGTTCGAAGAAAAGCACGAAACGCCGCAGCACCCGGAGAGTAGCAATTTGTTCTATTATCCGACGGCGACCACGCGCGAGCAGATACCGTTTGAGGATAAGTCTGAGCCGGGAAACACTTATATCAGTCATTCGGCCCACACGACGGCAGAGATGCATGAAGGCGAGGAGGGCGAGCCTGCTCCGTTCCGACATCGCACCGGCGGTGAGAAGGATAAATACAGTTACGACGGACGGCCGAAGAAGGCCAGCACCTTGCGACGCGTCCAAATGTCTTCCGATCAGGATCCGATCCAACAGACGGAGTTTGATGAACCGACC
>JAFZPG010000069.1 GCA_017550425.1 Lachnospiraceae bacterium
ATCGTCTTCGGTAAGGTGACGACGGGCGCGGCCAATGATATCGAGAAGGCGACGAACCTGGCCCGGGCCATGGTCACCATGTACGGCATGAGTGAGCGCTTCGGACTGATGGCGCTCGAGACGGTGGAGAGCCAGTATCTGACCGGCGCGACCCGTATGAACTGTTCGGATCAGACGGCGGCCCTGGTCGACGAAGAAGTGAAGGAGATGCTGAAGAAGGCCTATGAAGAGGCAAAATCGCTGCTTTTGGCGAACCGCATCGCGCTGGACCGCATTGCCCACTTCCTGATCGAAAAGGAGACTATCACCGGTAAGGAATTCATGGATATCCTGCGTCGCATCCAGCGCGGAGGCGAGGCGGAAGTTCCTTCCCTGTTCTCTGAAGAAGAGAAAAAAGAGATCCTTAATAAGACATCGGCGAAGTTCGATGTAGAATAGCAACAAAAGCGGATGGTGCCGGAAGGCGTCGTCCGCTTTCGGCGAATCATTGACCGGAGTACGTGTATGGAAGAACTGGAATTTAACATTGAAGAAGAACTGAAAAAACTGCCGGATCTTCCCGGGGTCTACCTGATGCACGGGGATCTGGACGAGGTGATCTACGTCGGCAAGGCGGTCGTGCTGAAGAACCGCGTGCGCCAGTATTTCCAGAGCGGGCGCGGAAAAACGACGAAGATCCTGCAGATGGTCGATCACATCCGCCGCTTCGAGTACATCGTGACGGACTCGGAGGCGGAGGCGCTGGTCCTGGAGAGTAATCTCATTAAGGAATACCAGCCCAAATACAACACGCTACTGAAGGACAGCAAGGGCTATCCTTATCTTTACGTGACGGTAGGTGAGGAGTATCCGCGCGTGCTGTACGCGCACCAGATGAAGAAAGACAAGAATAAATATTTCGGACCGTACACGAGCGGGACGGCAGTGAAAGAAACGCTGGATCTGCTTCAGAAAACGCTGAAACTGCGGACCTGTCATAAGATGATCACGGCCGATCTGATCCCGGTCGGGCGGCCCTGTCTGAACTACCAGATGAAACTGTGCGACGCGCCATGCCAGGGTTTCATCAGCTGTGAAGAATACCAGAAGAAGATCCAGGAGGCCGTGGCGCTGCTGAACGGAAACGACAGCATCATCACGAAGATGCTGAACCGGAAGATGGAAGAGGCAGCCGAACGGCTGGATTACGAGGAGGCCATGCAATACCGCGACCTGATCGGGAGCGTGCGTTTCGTGGCGACGCGCCAGAAACTATCGGATCGCAATTACGACGATATGGACGTGGTCGGCCTGCATGTGCAGGAGGGCGATGCCGTGGTCTGCGTCATGTTTTTCCGTGAAGGGAAGATCATCGGTCGCGAGCATTTTCATATGCAGGCGGCGGAAGGCGACGAGCCCGCGGACATCCTTGAAGGTTTCCTGAACCAGTATTATGCGGGAACGCCGTACGTACCGGCGCGGATCCTGCTTCCGTCGGCTGTGGCGGAAACAAAAATGCTGACGGATGCGCTCACCGCGCGCCGCGGAGCGAAGGTGGAACTTTCCGTGCCGGAACGAGGGGAGAAACTGCGCCTG
Organism: Lachnospiraceae bacterium; assembly: GCA_017550425.1. Lineage (GTDB taxonomy): Bacteria > Bacillota > Clostridia > Lachnospirales > Lachnospiraceae > UBA1201. Next base: position 1,576 of record JAFZPG010000069.1, read on the forward strand.
GTGCGTCTGGCCGCGGAGAATGCGAAAGTCTTCCTGACGAAAGACGGCGAGAAATTGAAAAAAGAAGAAGAGAAGACCGAAGGCGCCATGCGAAAACTTTCCGCCCTGCTGGGGATGGAAGGCCTGTCGCGCGTCGAGGCATTTGATATATCGAATACCGGAGGTTTCAACAGCGTAGCTTCCATGGTCGTGTTTGAGGACGGACGTCCCAGAAAACCGGACTACCGCAAGTTCCGCATCAAATGGGTGCAGGGCATGAACGACTATGCCTGCATGGAGGAGGTCCTGACGCGCCGTTTCCGGCGCGCGCAGGCGCAGGAAGACGAGCGGAAGGGCTTTGAACGTCTGCCTGACCTGCTTTTGATGGACGGCGGCAAGGGTCAGGTCCACATCGCGGAAAAGGTTTTGGAGAGCCTGGGACTGTCCGGAAAGATCCCCGTCTGCGGTATGGTAAAGGATGACCGCCACCGCACGCGCGGTCTGTATTATCATGACGAACTCGTGGACATTGACCAGCACGGACCGGTGTTCCGGCTGATCACGCGGATCCAGGACGAGACGCACCGTTTTGCGATCGAGTACCATCGCAGCCTGCGGCAGAAGGCGCAGACACACTCGATCCTGGACGACATCCCCGGCATCGGACCGAAACGCAGGGTGGCGCTGATGACGTATTTCGAGAGTCCCGAGGAGATCCGTAAGGCCAACGTGGACACGCTCCGCACCGTTCCGGGCATGGACGTAAAGAGCGCGCAGGCCGTTTGGTCGTTTTTCCATAAGGATGCCTAACCGTTTTTTCCCTCTTTACAGAAGCCGACAAGTTTTGTAAAATGATAGTGCAGAGGTGTCTGCCCTGCAATATCTGTTCAGGAGAGATTGGCTATGAAAGGCATCGCCCTTACGAAACTGATTGAGAAAATGTCTCTGAAAAATATGACACCGGCGATCGATACGGACACGATCCGTATCAACGATGTCGATGTAAACCGCCCGGCGCTTCAGCTTACGGGCTTTTATGATCACTTTGATAATGAACGCGTGCAGATCATCGGAAACGTGGAATTTGCGTATCTGAAGTCATTGCCCGCGACCCTGCGTGACCAGACGATGGACCGCCTGCTTTCGAGTAAGGTGCCCTGCCTGGTCTTTTCGCGTAATTTCCAGCCGACCGCGGAGGATATCGATTCCGCGATGCGTCACGGCGTGCCGCTGCTGGTGTCGTCGCAGACGACTTCAGAGCTCATGGCGGAGGTCATCCGCTGGCTGAAGGTCGAGCTGGCTCCCATGATCACCATTCACGGCGTTCTCGTCGATGTTTACGGCGAAGGCGTGCTGATCACGGGTGAGAGCGGCATCGGTAAGAGTGAGGCCGCCCTGGAACTGATCAAACGCGGTCACCGTCTCGTTGCCGACGACTCCGTCGAGATCCGCAAGGTCTCCGACGAGACTCTGGTCGGCGCTGCTCCGGAGGTGTTGCGTCACTTTATCGAACTGCGCGGCATCGGCATCATCGATGTCAAAACGCTGTTCGGTGTTGAAAGCGTAAAGAATACCCAGTCCATCGATATGGTCATCAATCTCGAGGAGTGGGATAAAGAGAAGGAATACGACCGTCTGGGCCTCGAGGAGCATTATACCGAGTATCTGGGCAATAAGATCGTATGCCATAATATTCCCATCCGTCCCGGCCGTAACCTTGCGATCATCGTTGAGTCGGCTGCGGTCAACTACCGCCAGAAAAAAATGGGATACAATGCGGTGGAAGAGTTCTACAACCGCGTTTCCAAAAATTTTCAGCCCAGGGAAGAAGAATAAATGAAGGTTTCAGACATAGAGTTTACCGGTGAATTGGCGCAGATCGTGGCTGCCGAGGATCTGGAAGAGCGGGTGTTGCTCAGCACGTGCACGACGTTCGCCGTAGGCGGTCCTGCGCGTTGGTTTGTGAGCCCGCAGGATGAAAACGCGTTGATCCGCGTGATCGAGCTATGCGAAAAAGAGGAAGTTCCGTATTTTGTTTTGGGATACGGAAGCAATCTTTTGGTCAGCGATCACGGGTATAAGGGCGTCATCATCCGGTTAAAAAAGCATTTTTCCGATGTGACCTTTTCCGGAACGACGGTGAAGGCCGGGGGAGGCGCGTCCTTAAAGCGTGTATTGAACGGCGCTTTGGAGAACGGATACGTCGGTCTCGCATTTGCCGCGGGCATTCCCGGAAGCGTCGGAGGCGCGATCTACATGAACTGCGGCGCCTATGAAAAAGACATCGCGTCCGTGCTTTCTTCGGTCCGCGTCTACTGCCCGGAGACCCACTCGGTCGCAACGATCGCGAAGGAAGACATGCAGTTTGCGTATCGGCGCAGCATCCTGATGGATACACATTGGATCGTGTTGGAAGCAACGTTTACTTTGGAACATTCGGCCGATGCGGCGGCTTTGGAAGCCGAAAAGCATCAGGCGGAGGGATATATACAGTCCCGGAAGCTCAAACAGCCGTTGGAATATCCCAGCGCGGGCAGCACGTTCAAACGCCCGGCAGGCGCATTCGCCGGCAAACTCATCATGGAGGCCGGCCTGTCCGGATTTTCCATCGGGGATGCCGCCGTTTCGTCCAAACATTGCGGTTTCATCGTGAACCGCGGTCATGCGTCCGCGGACGACATTTACCGCCTGTGCAGGGCTGTGCAGAAGATCGTGAAAGAGAAGACCGGTTTTACGCTGGAACCGGAGATCTGCTTTTTGGGTTCGTTTGATCAATAAGAGGGAAACGATATGCGTTTTGTCATCGTGACCGGAATGTCAGGGGCCGGAAAATCCTCTGCACTCAATATTCTGGAAGACTTCGGCTATTATTGCGTGGATAATCTGCCGAACGAGCTTTTGTTGCCTTTTGCGAAGATGGCGTTCGAAGAGAAGTCCATCCCGGGAAACCGCGTAGCACTCGGGATCGACGCCCGCAGCGCGAACACCTTTGAGATGTTGCAGCAACTGCTTTCCTCGGATTTTAAGGATAAATATCCCTGCGAGATCCTGTTTTTGGACGCGGACGATGAAGTCCTGATGCGCAGGTATAAGGAGACCCGGAGACCGCACCCGATGGCTGCGTATTCGGAGGATAAAGATAAGGTGAACACGGACGGCGAGCATTTCCGTTCGCTGGCGGAGTGCATTGCCCTCGAACGCGAGAAGACGAAATTCCTGCGTTCCGAGGCGAACTGTGTACTGGACACCGGTTCGTTTTTGACGCGCGATCTGCGCGCGGAGCTGCATCGCATCTACGTCGATGCAGGCTCCTACAACAGCATGTATGTAAACATTTTGTCGTTTGGCTACAAGTTCGGGATCCCGAAGGAAGCGGACCTGGTGTTTGACGTCCGGTTTCTTCCGAACCCGTTTTATATCCCGGAACTGAAGTCCCTGTCCGGCCTGGATCAGCCGGTGGCGGATTACGTGATGGGGCATGAGGTGACGCAGGAGTTTTTCAAAAAATTGACCGAGATGGTACGCTTCCTGATTCCGCTGTATCAGGCGGAGGGACGGACGCAGCTCGTCATCGCCATCGGCTGCACGGGCGGTCGGCATCGTTCGGTGACGATCGCGAATGCGCTGTATGATGCGCTTTCGGGCGGAGATTTCGGCATTCGAAAGGAACACACGGCGATCAGCGCGGAATAGAGGTGCATATGACGGTATCTTTTTCACGTATGGTTAAAGAAGAGGCGGCAGAGCAGATCCCGCATGCACTGCACTGCCAGATCGCGGAATCGGCCGCGATCTTCGGACTGATCGGTTCGATCGAGACCTCCAAAAGCGGGACGAAGACCATTAAGATCGAGACCGAAAATGATTTCGTTTCAAAAAAGTGCTTTACATTATTCCGGAAAGCATTTAGTATAGAGAGCGGAGCCGGTGAGACGGTCCTTCCGCAGGACGTTTCGAAGATCTCGGATGCATTCCGGCTTCAGAACGGCCATACGGGCATCGCGGACGATGTTTTGATCCGAAGCGAGTGTTGTAAACGGGCGTTCATTCGCGGCGCGTTTCTCGCGGCGGGATCCCTGTCCGATCCGCATAAGGCCTATCACCTGGAATTTGTGTGCAACACGAGGGGACAGGCACAGCAACTGATCGGCGTGATCGCGGCATTTGGGATCGAAGCCCATTTCGTCGAGCGGAAAAAAGCATCCGGGAGACTCGCGTATGTGGTCTACATTAAGGAAGGGGACGGAATCAGCGATCTCCTGAATATGATGAAAGCGCATGTCGCGCTGATGGCGTTTGAAGATGCCCGCATCCGAAAGGACATCGCCAATTCCATTAATCGTCAGGTGAATTGCGAGACCGCGAACATCAAAAAGACCATTACCGCATCTTCTTCCCAGGTGGAGGACATCCTGTATCTTCAGGAGAGAGTCGGCCTGGAGAACCTACCCGAAGGTTTACGGGATCTGGCCCGCCTTCGTCTGGAGAATCGTGATACTTCCCTGAAAGAATTGGGGGAGATGCTCGATCCGCCGGTCGGTAAGTCCGGGGTCAATCATCGTCTGCGAAAGATCAAACAGCTCGCGGATGCATTACGAGAATCGTCGAATTAGAAAAGGAGTTACGGTCATGTTGAAGAAAGACATCACAGTACAGATCAAGGCAAGTAAGGAGCAGCGTCCGGTTGCCATGCTGGTGCAGATCGCCAGCCAGTATGAGTCCAGCATCTATATGGAGCAGGACGACCGCCACATCAATGCGAAGAGCATTATGGGCATGATGACGCTGGGACTGACACCGGGTAAGGTGATCACGGTCATTGCCGATGGCAGCGACGAGGCAGCCGCTGTTGAGAAGCTGGAAGGATATTTGGCTTGCTGATACAGCCGGAAGATTAAGTGATATTGCCCCGACCCGCCGAGCAGCGCGTCGGGGCAAATTCGAATAATACAAGGAGGACACACGATGGCGTTTACACATTTGCACGTGCATACGGAATACAGTCTGCTCGACGGATCCTGTAAGATCAAAGAACTGATCCGGACGGCGAAACAATTGGGCATGCAGCACCTTGCGATCACCGATCACGGCGTGATGTACGGCGTCATCGAGTTTTACAAGACGGCGCTCAGCGAGGGGATCCACCCCATCATCGGCTGCGAGGTCTACGTGGCTCCGGAGTCGCGTTTTGACCGGGAACCCGGGGAAAATGACGAGCGTTACCATCACCTGATCCTGCTGGCGGAGAACAACACGGGTTACCGTAACCTGGTGAAACTGGTCTCCAAAGGCTTTACGGACGGCTACTATTACCGCCCGCGGATCGACAAAGAGTTGTTAAAAGAATACCATGAGGGTATCATTTGCCTGTCTGCCTGCCTGGCCGGTTCCCTGCCGCGCCTGCTGCAGAAGGGCATGTACGATGAGGCCCGCAAAGAGGCACAGTGGTTTGCCGACCTGTTCGGCCGGGAGAATTATTTCCTGGAGCTGCAGGACCACGGCATCCCGGAGCAGAGCCTGGTCAATCAGCAGCTCATGCGTCTGCATGACGAACTCGGTCTGGACCTGGTCTGCACGAACGACGTGCACTACATCAATAAAGAGGATGCGCAGGCCCACGATATCCTGCTCTGCATTCAGACGGGGAAAAAGGTCCAGGATACCGACCGCATGCGTTATGAGGGCGGCCAGTTCTACCTGAAGACGGAAGAGGAGATGCGGCAGCTCTTTTCGTACGTGCCCGAGGCGCTGGAGAACACGCAGAAGATCGCCGAGCGTTGTAACGTCGAGATCGAGTTCGGCGTGTCGAAACTGCCGAAATATGATGTCCCGGAGGGCTATACGGCCTATGATTACCTGCACATGCTGTGCGACCGGGGCTTGAAAAAAAGATATAAAGACGAGGCCGAGACCCATCGGCAACGTATGGAATATGAACTGGGCGTCATTTCGTCCATGGGCTTCGTGGATTACTTCCTGATCGTTTGGGATTTCATCAATTATGCGAAGAGTCACGGGATCGCGGTCGGACCCGGCCGTGGCAGTGCGGCAGGCAGCATCGTCGCCTATGCGCTCGAGATCACGGACATTGACCCGATCCGCTATCAGTTGCTGTTTGAGCGTTTTCTGAATCCGGAGCGTGTAACGATGCCCGATATCGACGTCGATTTTTGCTACGAGCGTCGTCAGGAAGTGATCGACTACGTCGTGCAGAAGTACGGCAAGGAGCGCGTGGTTCAGATCGTAACCTTCGGTACGCTGGCGGCGCGCAACGCCATCCGCGATGTCGGAAGGGCGTTGGATCTTTCGTATGCGACTTGCGATACCGTTGCGAAGATGATCCCGCAGGAATTGAATATCACGATCGACCGGGCGCTGGAGGTGAACCCGGATCTGAAGAAGGCTTATGAGTCCGACGAGCAGATCCGCTTCCTGATCGATATGTCGCGCAGACTGGAGGGTCTGCCGCGCCACACCTCGATGCACGCCGCGGGTGTCGTCATCAGTAAGCAGGATATCGACGAGATCGTTCCGCTTTCCAAAGGCTCCGACGGCGCGGTGACGACGCAGTATAATATGGTGCAGCTCGAGGAACTGGGCCTGCTTAAGATGGACTTTTTGGGATTGCGCACATTGACCGTGATCCAAAAGGCGGTCGACCTGGTCCGCAAGACGCGGGGGATCGACCTGGATATGCACAGCATCGACTATAACGATCCGAAGGTCTATGCATTCATCGGCACCGGTAAGGATGAAGGCGTGTTCCAGCTCGAAAGCAGCGGCATGAAGTCCTTCATGAAGGAACTGTCGCCGGAGAACATCGAGGACGTCATCGCCGGCATTTCCCTGTACCGTCCGGGCCCCATGGACTTCATCCCGAAGTACCTCGAGGGTAAAAACCATCCGGAAAATGTATCCTATTCGACGCCGAAACTGGAGCCGATCCTGAAGCCGACCCATGGCTGTATCGTGTACCAGGAGCAGGTCATGCAGATCGTGCGGGATCTGGCGGGCTATTCCTACGGCCGCAGCGACCTGGTGCGCCGCGCCATGTCCAAAAAGAAGGCGGACGTGATGGCGCACGAGCGGGAAGTCTTCATTCATGGGGAGGAGAACACGAAGGATCCGTCAAAGAGCGTGCCGGGCTGCATCAAGAACGGCGTTTCCGAGAAGGTCGCTTCGGAGATCTTCGATGAGATGACGGGCTTTGCGAAATATGCGTTCAATAAATCCCATGCGGCGGCTTATGCCGTGGTCTCGTACCAGACCGCATATTTAAAATATTATTATCCGCAGGAGTTCATGGCGGCGCTGATGACTTCGGTCATCGATAACCTGGATAAGGTCGCCGACTATATGATGGTCTGCCGGAAGATGAACATCAAGATCCTGCCTCCCGATATCAACATGGGTGAGGATTCCTTTACCGTATATGACGGAAGCATCGTCTATGCATTGTCCGCGATCAAAAACGTGGGACATGGCGTCGTAGCAGCCATTGTGGAGGAGAGAAGCAAAAACGGAAGATATAAAGATCTTCTGGATTTTACGGAGCGTGTGGGCGGACGTGAGATCAACCGCCGTTGCATCGAGAACCTGATCAAGGCGGGCGCCATGGACTCGCTTCCGGGCACGCGTAAGGAGAAGGTGGTCAGCATTGAGTCGATCCTGGATGAGGTGGCACGACGCAAAAAGACGCAGGTGGAAGGTCAGATGGATCTGTTCGGCTTTATGGAGCAGCAGAACCCGGAGGAAGAAGTGCATCGTTTCCGTCTGCCGAAGCTCGGAGAATATACGAAGCAGGAGTGCTTGGCGTTCGAGAAGGAAATGATGGGCATCTATGTCAGCGGACATCCGTTGGAGGAGGACCTTAACCTGCTTGAGAGTGTTACGACAGCAACGTCATCGGATTTCATCGCGGATGAAAACCATGAGACGAAGGTGAAGGACGAGCAGATCGTGACCTTCGGCGGCATGATCTCGGCAGTCTCGGTGAAACTGACGAAGAACAACCAGCGAATGGCGTTTGTCACTTTGGAAGATGTGCGCGGGGCAGTCGAGATCGTCGTTTTCTCGCGCGTGTTTGAGCAGTGTCATTCGCTCCTTACCGAGGGCAGCAAGATCATCGTGACCGGGCGGGCGAACCTGAACGACGAGGCGACCGGCAAGATCATCGCAAACGATATCGTTTCCTTTGCCGATATCGCGCGGATCGTCTGGATCCAGTTTAAGTCGATCGATGAATACCATGAAAAAGAAACACAATTGTATCAGATTCTCCATTTATTTAAGGGGAAACACTGTGTTACTATCTATATCGGCGGACCGCAGCGGGCGAAAAAACCGCTTCCGGACAGCGAGTCCGTAGACGCGTCCCCCGAGCTGTTACATCAACTTTCCGAAGTTTTCGGAGCAGAAAATGTAAAAGTTACATATAAAATGCTTGAAAACCGAAGGAAAATGCACTAAAATAGTAAAATGTATTTCGAATGCAAGGCCGTTTCGACCGAAACTTTTTTCGTAATACACTCGACTGACATGGAGGAGATATATGAGCAAAGAAGTGAAAACAATCGGCGTTTTGACCAGCGGTGGCGACGCGCCGGGTATGAATGCAGCTATTCGCGCCGTGGTTCGTACCGGTATCAAGAAGGGCCTGAGTGTTAAGGGCATTTACCGCGGATATGCCGGACTTCTTCAGGAAGAGATCCAGGATATGGACGCTCATTCGGTATCGGATATTATCCAGCGTGGCGGTACGATCCTGTACACCGCTCGTTGTGAGGAGTTTAAGAAGCCCGAGTATCAGCAGAAGGCAGCGGATATCTGTCGTAAGCATGGCATCGACGGTCTGGTCGTGATCGGCGGTGACGGTTCCTTTACCGGAGCCTGCAAGCTCGCAAATCTCGGCATCAATACGATCGGCCTTCCGGGCACCATTGACCTGGATATCGCATGCACCGATTACACCATCGGTTTTGATACGGCGGTCAATACCGCTATGCAGGCCATCGATAAAGTACGTGATACATCCACATCTCATGAGCGTTGCAGCATCATCGAGGTCATGGGTCGTCACGCTGGTTACATCGCTCTTTGGTGTGGTATCGCGAACGGAGCGGAGGACATTCTTCTGCCCGAGCGTTACGACGGCGATGAGCAGGCGCTCATCAACCGCATCATCGAGAACCGTAAGCATGGTATGAAGCATCACATCATCATCAACGCCGAGGGCGTGGGTCATTCCACTTCCATGGCGAAGCGCATCGAGGCAGCGACCGGCGTCGAGACGCGTGCGACCGTTCTGGGTCACATGCAGCGCGGCGGTTCCCCCACAGCGATCGACCGTATGTATGCCTCCATCATGGGCGCGCGTGCCGTTGACCTTCTGATCGAAGGCGCCAGCAACCGCGTGGTCGGCATGAAGGGCGGCAAGCTCGTTGACTACGATATCAACGAAGCCCTCGCCATGAAGAAAGACATTGACGATTACGAATTCAACGTAAGCAAATGGCTGTCGCGGTAAACACCGCGAGGCGATAGAGAAGACCCGGTATCCTGCCGGGTCTTTTTTGTTGCGAAAATGCTTGGGCGCTGCCGGGGAGGGTGATCTGATTCCGGGCGGGCTACTGCATACGGCGGGAGTGATCTGTGCCACCGACGCATATCGGGGTGGGAGTTTAGTTCTCTGTAATTTGGATATGCGATCAACGACGGGCAGGTCGCTCGCTGTTGAAAACAAGCCGCTCATTCGAAGAAGTCTTTCGGGCACCGCTTCGAACTCAGACGTTTTCGGGGCAGGAAACCTGCCATGGGTGCGAAAACGTCTTCGTCTCGCGCAAAAACCGGTCTCGGAGACACGGTTTTTGACCCTCATACTTCTTTTCACTCGCGGTGTTTTCATACAGCTCGTTCCAATGCCCGCCTTGTGATCGCATATCCCAAATCAGCCGGGGGTGAACCCCGATATGCGTCGGGGCCACGTTCGAAATCACCGCCGTATGCAGAAGCCCGCCCGCGAGAGACTGACGCCGGCAGCGCCCCTCCACAGGCAAAAAAGACCCGGCAGGATAACGGAGGGGAAGGGCTCGCGGTGGAGGGGAGGCTGAAATTTTGAAAATTTCATAGGGGAAGGAGTGAAAAAACCACGGGCCGACGAAGCTGGTAACGCTTCGCCGGCCCGTGGTTTTTCTCTGTTCAAGTTTTCGTTGGCTGTTTGGGAGTTTCAAACCATGGCGGAAAGGTGTCCGGCTAACCGGCGGGCGTTTTTCAGGCGATAGTTAGCCGATTTGAAACTTCAGACTGTGGCAGGAAGGTAATTCGGCTAATCGGAGCTCGGTACTTCAGGGATCAGTTAGCCGGTCTCTTGCATCTGACTATGATGGGCAGGCATAGTGGCTAACAGAAAGAGTGAATTTCGAGTTTTAGTTAGCCGTTTTCAAGCTGTTTGCGATGATGGGCAGGCGTGGTGGCTAACAGGAAGTATGAAATACGAGTTTTAGTTAGCCATTTTCATACTATTTACGATGATGGGCAGGCATAGTGGCTAACAGGAAGAGTGAATTTCGAGTTTTAGTTAGCCGTTTTCAAGCTGTTTGCGATGATGGGCAGGCATGGTGGCTAACAGGAAGCGTGAATTTCGAGTTTTAGTTAGCCATTTACAAGCTGTTTGCGATGATGGGCAGGCATGGTGGCTAACAGAAACCGTGAAATTCGACCTTCAGTTAGCCATACCCTCGCCATCTTGCTTTTTTTCTCCCCCTTTCGTCCTGAAAATGCAAATTTCCCCCACTGAGTCCCGCTGGTTTTTCTGCTTTTCGTGTGGGGCGGGCTTTTTCGGTCGGCGAGGGTACGGCAGGCGCAACGCGGGGATTTGACGGGCGAAATATCCGGCGACCACGGTATGCGGCTACAAGGTGGTCATGAGAGCGAGCTTATGAAAAGTGCCTTGAATGAGAAATGGATGCGGGTCAAAAATCGATTATCCGCGATCCGTTTCGAAATGAATGGCATACTTTTCAAAGCGCAGTGAACCGACCAACGGTAGCCGCACACCGTGGAGACGGAAAGGACATTGCCCGCCCAATACTCCGTGTTGCGCCGGAAAAACCACCTCCGCTGCCTGAAAAAGCCAGCAGTGCAAAGAAAAGTAGAAAAAATGTAAAAAAGGTCTTGCATTTTCAACAAAACTCCTCTAAAATGGTAAGTGAGTAGTGAGTTAGGGGTGAACCAGTGTCAAAAAGTGGCGAAACCGACGGGGCTCGACTCGATTTTGGAAAGTGAGGAGGTGATCAAGACCATGAGCAAGGGTAATTTTTCCGGTGAGTATGTACATTCATTGGACTCGAAGGGACGTGTGATCGTTCCGATCCGGCACAGAGATGAAGGCAGCGACGAGTATTATATCGTGAAGGGTCTTGATCCCTGCCTGTACATATATTGCAAGGAAGATCTGGACGCTCTGTCCGAGAGGATGAGCGAGAATACGAACCTGCTGGATCAGGACCATCGTATCCTGATGCGTTACCTGATGGGTTCGAGGAAGCCCGGCGAGATCGATAAGCAGGGCCGAATGCTGATACCGCAGAACCTGCGTGAGCATGCGCATCTGACGAAGGAAGTCATGCTGGTCGGCGTCGGCGAGAGGATCGAAGTCTGGGATAAACAGCGTTACGACGAATACAACGCGAACCTGGATATATCGGCGATCGCCGCAAAGCTGGCGGCAAACGGTGTTTCACTGTAGTAGCCGGAAGGAGTAACTGTGGAGTTTTTGCATCGATCCGTTTTGCTGAATGAGACCGTGGATGCCCTGAACGTGAAGCCCGGCGGCGTCTATGTGGACGCGACGCTCGGCGGCGGCGGACATTCGTATGAGATCTGCCGGCGACTTCAGCATCAGGGCAGGCTGATCGGCATTGACCAGGATGCAGACGCGATCACGGCAGCTAGTGCACGGCTTTCCGAATTTCAGGACATTGTAACCATCGTCAGAAGCAATTACGAGAATATTGAGACTATACTCCGCGAACAGAATGAGACATCGGTCGACGGGATCATGCTGGATCTGGGAGTGTCATCCTACCAACTGGATGATGCGGCGCGCGGATTTACGTACAGAGACGAGGAGGCACCGCTGGACATGCGAATGGACGTGCGCCAGGAGCTGACGGCGGCCGAGATCGTAAATACCTGGCCGGAGGATCAGATCAAAAAGATCCTGTGGGACTACGGCGAGGAAAGATTTGCGGGCAATATTGCCCGTAACATCTGCAAGGTGAGAGCGGAGCGGCCGCTTGCGACCGCGGGAGATCTGCTCGCGATCCTGCGCAGTTCGATCCCGGCAAAATCCCAACAGACCGGCGGCCATCCCGGAAAGCGGACGTTTCAGGCACTGCGTATCGCCTGCAACCGCGAACTGGAAGTGCTGGAGAACTCCATCGACGCGATGATCCGGCATTTGAAACCGCAAGGAAGACTATGCATCATTACCTTCCATTCATTGGAAGACAGAATCGTTAAATCGGCGTTTCGCACAAACGAACGCCCCTGCATCTGCCCGCCGGACTTCCCGGTGTGCGTATGCGGAAGAAAATCAAAAGGACATGTGGTAACAAAGAAACCCATCCTCCCGTCCGATGAGGAAATGGAGGAGAACAGCCGCTCCAAGAGCGCGAAACTTCGTGTGTTTGAGCGGTCGGATGAAGATCAGAGATAATCGGGATCCGATCCGGGAAACTGCATGTCAGACTAGGAGGTTTGACTATGGCAAACGAAAGAGTTACATCTGCGACCGGTTCCCCTACGACCGGCAGAGCAGATTTTGAATACAAGACATATCTGGACTACCGCTATGAAGGCGGTGCGGCACGTCAGCTCGAAGTGGCTCCGCAGATCTATCCGGAGCCCGAGCGCGAGCCGGAGCAGCCCGCCCGTCGGCCTGCCCGGCGTCCGGCGACGGCCCCCAACCGGAAGGCACTTCAGAAGAATCGAAACCGTTTGGAGTCGATGAACCTGAAAGAGTTGATTGTTGCGGCGATTTGTGTTACAATGGCAATCGCGGCGGCAGTGTTGCATTTGCAGCTGCACACCGATCTGGATGCGAAGATCGCAAAGGCAGCGGCGCTGGAAAGCGAGCTTTCCTCTATGCGCATGCGCAACGATGAAATGGAAAATAAGATCAATGTCGGGATCGATTATGCGGCGATCTACGATCAGGCGATCCATGATCTCGGCATGACATATCCGGGTAAGGATCAGTTGATCTACTATACGGCGGAGAAATCCGAATATTTTGAGATGGGAGCCGATATGATCAACCCTTAATCCGTTGATCCCAGGGGGAACTATGGCAACAAAGGAACCCAACCGGCAGGAGGAACGGCCCGCAAAGGCGCCGCGTCCCCCTTATGTGAAAGAATACATGGAAGGAAAGCTACTTCTTGTAACCGCAGTGTTCATCGTAGCTTTCCTATTGTTGTTTGTAAGACTGGTATATCTCGCGGTCTGGAAGAACGACGAATACATTAAAAACGTAAACAATAACTATGGATATCAAACGACATCCGTCCCGGCTCCGAGAGGGCAGATCCTCGATCGGAATGGGGGCGTTTTGGCGACTTCAATTGCAAACTACATCCTCGTGATCGAGCCGAAATCGATCACGGAGCAGGATTACTACCGGATCGTGGCCTACAAGGTATTTCAAAATGTGCTGGGATTTAACGCTGATGTATTGGACGAACGTCTGACCGAGATCACGAAGGCTTGCGAAGATAAAGAAGCGGCCGATCTGTTAGGCAGAACGCTGTCCGATGAGAAGCAGGCGCTCTATAACCGCCGTTGGTATTGGCGTTATCCGGAATATGAAAATGAAAACCGCACCGTTATCGACGGCGATGTCATGCGAAAAGTCCAGAATTTGGCGGAACTGCTCCGTTCCACGAAGCGCGCCGATAAAATGGAAGCCATGGTGACACTGTTTCAGGTGAACGAAGAACAGATCGAAGGGATCCTGGCAGACGTCGAGGAGCAACGCGCTGCGATCAAAAAATCCAAAGGAAATATCCTGACCCGCATCGGCGACCTCATCACCGGAGCGAAGAGAGAAGTCAAGACGCTGGACTACGAAGGTATTGCAAAAAAATGGAGCGTTGACGAGATGACGGTTCAAGGCGTGGCGAACATGTCGGTCCTCCGTATCGTCGGCATTCGTTTTGAAACGGAGTACGAGCGCGTCTACCCGAACGATACATTGGCCTGCAAGATTCTCGGCTTCTATTCGCCGTATTATCCCGAGAGTTCCATGGGACTGGAGCGTTCGTATGACACGAGCCTTTCCGGTGTGGACGGCCTTCGTAAGACATACATGACGGAAGATCTGAACCGTGATGCGACCAACATTGAGCCACAGCAGGGACATACGCTGGTCACGGGCATTGACAGCCGGATCCAGACCATTATTGAGGGGCAGATCAAGCAGTTCATGCAGGAGATCGGGGCGGAAAATGTCGGCGTGGTCTGCATGAATCCGCAGAACGGAACCATCGTTGCGATGGCGGATGACCGCATTTACAATCCGAATAAGCATGACGATCTGGCCAGCTACTATACGCAGGAACAACTGGATGAGATCTGGGAGAAGATCTTAAAAGAAGATAAGAGCATGCAGAAGAAACTGCAGGGAGCGACGGCCGAGGAGCAAAAGACCCTGCAGACCTCCGGTACGCTGAACTATGTATACCGCAACTTCTGCCTGTCGGATACCTATGAGCCGGGTTCCGCATTTAAGCCGCTCACGGTGGCCATGGGCTATGAACTCGGCAAGGTCGATGAAAATACACCGTTTGTTTGCGACGGATATGCGATGTTTGGCTCCACGAAGATCCGCTGCCATAACCGCGATGGTTGCGGTGAACTGAAACTGGCGGGCGCTCTCGCCAACTCTTGTAACGACTATCTGATGTATGTTTCGGGTCTGGTCGGCCGCGATCAGTTCTTTGATTATCGTTGCCGTTTCAATATCGGTTCCAAGACCGGCGTCGATCTGCCGGGCGAGGTTTCTGCCGAGAACCTCAACTTCACCGCGGATCAGTTGAACGCGGTGGAACTGGCGACCTCTTCCTTCGGTCAGGGTTTTAACACGACCATGATGCAGATGTCGGCCGCCCTGTGCGCGACCATTAACGGCGGTTACTACTATGTACCGCATGTGGTCACCGAGATCCGCTCTGCCGACGGTCAGGTCGTGGAGCGCCCGTACTCCACGCCGGTGACACAGGTCATCAGCAAAAAGACCAGCGATTTCCTTCGCGAAGCGATGTATGAAGTCGTTGAGCATGGTACCGCAAGTTATGTAAAGATCGCCGGTTACGAGATCGGCGGCAAGACCGGTACCGCGCAGAAAGGCAATTACGCCGAGAACAACTACGTTATTTCCCTGGCGAGTTTTATACCTGTGGCAGATCCCGACCTCTTCATTTACGTCGTCATCGATCAGCCGCATTTGGAGGAGCAGAATTCCAGTAAATGGGCGCAGCTTTTGTCAAAGCGCATCTGGATGGAAGTCATTCCGTATCTGAATATTCACTCGAAGGTGGAAGGCATCGATTACCTGCATCCTGCGGAATCGGGCAATGATCCCGATCCGCCGAGTGACGGTTACGATGCGGAGGGCTTTATCACTGTGGGCGAAAACGGCGAGCAACCTGCACAACCGGACCAGCCCGCGCAGCCGGATCAGCCTTCACAGCCCGACCAGCCCGCACAACCGGACCAGCCCGCACAACCAGTGCAGCCGGATACCGGAGAAAGAGATGAATAAGTTGCAGGTCACTCGGAAGGCCAAAGACCTTCCGAGTGACCTGCAACGCGAGAAGTTTGGTTTTTCTGCGGCTGCGGAATGCAGCCACAGAAAAATAAACTTCTCTACCCGAGGAAGGCCAACGGCCTTCCGAGTTATAACTAATCGGAAAGGACTCCCATGACTGAACTAAAACAAACCATAGCGGCCATGATGCTGGCACTGACGCTTAGTGCGATCTTTTGCCGCATCCTGATCCCGATCCTGCATAAATTCAAATTCGGACAGCAGATTCGCGCTTTGGGGCCGCAGGAGCACCTGAAGAAACAGGGCACCCCGACCATGGGCGGAATCGCTTTTATTGCCGCAACGGTCCTGGCCTGTCTGCCTTTTCTGCGGGTGAAATTCCTGCCGATCCTTTTTGCCCTCGTGGGCAATGCTTTCGTCGGCGGATTGGATGACTATCTGAAGATCAAACGACATTCTTCGGACGGCCTGTCGCCGAAGCAGAAACTTCTGGGGCAGTTCGTAGTCGCAGCGATCCTGCTGGTCTGCCTGTGCCTGCGCGATCCATTGCCCGAATGGGGCAGCCTGCGATTGCCGATCCTGGCGGACTACAAGATCAATATCTCATATGTATTCATTCCGTTTTTCTTTTTCTGCATGCTGGGCACCGAAAACGGGGCGAACATGACGGATGGTCTGGATGGGCTCTGCAGCATGGTCACCATCGTGATCATGGCGTTTTTCCTCGCCGCGTCCTTTATCTACGGTGAGGGCCTCGGCGTAGCCGGCGGCGCATTCATCGGCGCCCTGGTCGGTTTTCTTTTGTTCAATGCCTATCCGGCGAAACTCTTCATGGGCGATACCGGTTCCCTCGCGATCGGCGGCTTTGTGGCCATGTACGCCATTATCATGCACATGCCGCTCTATATCCTCATCGTCGCGTTTATCTACGTGATCGAGCTGGTCAGCACGATCATCCAGGTGCAGTACTTCCGCCACACCGGAGGCAAACGTTTCTTCCGCATGGCGCCGATCCATCACCACTATGAAAAGGGCGGCTGGTCTGAGGTACGCATCGTCACGGTATTCTCCGTGGTGACCCTCGTCTTGGCATGCATCTGCCTGCTGCCCATCCTTTGATAAAAAGCGAACGGCTTCGCGCCGCATCCGCCGAAAATAAAACGTTGCCGGGACGTATGGAAGCGTCGGGCAACAGATAGGAATGTTACTATGAAAACTTATATGGTTGCCGGAACCGGCATCAGCGGCCTGTCCGCCGCAAGATTACTTTTGGAGACCGGAGAACGGGTGCTCCTGTACGATTCAAACGATAAACTGAACCCGGATGAGATCCGTGTAAAGTGCTCGGATAACGGCCAATATGACACGACAAACCTGAAGATCTGCCTCGGCGAGATGACCCGTGACATCCTGATCGAAGAGGGCGTGACCGCCTGCGTTATGAGCCCCGGTATCGACCTGACGGTGCCGTTCCTCATCCCGGTACGAGAACTGAACATCCCGATCATCGGTGAGATCGAGCTGGCATACTGCTACAGCAAGGGCGACATCCTCGCCATCACCGGAACCAACGGAAAGACCACGACCACGTCG
>JAFZPG010000070.1 GCA_017550425.1 Lachnospiraceae bacterium
GCCTGCCTGCGCCAGCGCTTCGATGATCAGAACGCCCGGCATGACGGGTTCCTGCGGAAAATGTCCCGCAAAAAACGGCTCGGTATATGTGACTGCTTTATGACCCACGGCCGAAACGCCCGGGACCAGATCCGTCACCGTGTCCAGTAACAGGAACGGGTGGCGGTGCGGCAGGATCTGCATGATCTCGTTGATATTCAAAGACTTTTTCTCTTCCGCTTCCATAGCTGCCTCCTATGCCTCGTATCTCTTAATGAGGATGGATGCGTTATGTCCGCCGAATCCCAGGGAATTCGACAAAGCGTACGTCACCGCTTCCTCACGGTTATCTTTACAATAATCCAGATCCATCTCTTCTTCCGCCTCGTTGAAGCCGACGGTACGGTGAATGAATCCTTCCTGCACCGTCTTCGCGCAGATGATGGCCTCGACCGCTCCGGCTGCGCCGAGCAGGTGGCCGATCATGGACTTCGTCGAGTTCACGCGGATCTCCTTTGCGTGCTCGCCGAAGAGAAGTTTGATGGCACGGGTCTCGAACAGGTCATTGTAATGCGTGCCGGTTCCGTGTGCATTGATATAGGTGATCGCACTTTTATCGACCCCGGCGTCCGCCAGCGCATTTTCCATGGCGCGGGCTGCGCCCTCGCCGTTCTCTGCGGGAGAAGTGATATGATATGCGTCACAGGAACAGCCGTAGCCGATGATCTCAGCGTAGATCTTCGCGCCGCGCTTCTTTGCATGCTCCAGTTCTTCCAAAACCAAAACGCCGCTGCCCTCGCCCATGACGAAGCCACTGCGGTCCTTATCGAACGGCAGGGATGCTCGCGCCGGATCGGTCGCGGGTGACAGAGCCGTCATGGATGCAAAACCGGAGATTCCGAAAGCACAGACGGCCGCCTCGGTTCCGCCCGCCAGCATCACATCCGCCTCCCCGTGGTCGATCGAGCGGAAAGCCTCGCCAATGGCGTTCGTGCCGCTCGCACAGGCAGTGACAACGTTGATATTCTTACCTTTCAACCCATAGCAGATGGCGACATTGCCCGCTGCCATGTTGGAGATGAGAAGCGGCACCATCAGCGGCGAAACGCGCTCCTGCCCCTTCTCCATCTGGTGCGCATGCTCGCGCTCCATGCACTGCATGCTTCCGATGCCGGAAGAAATGCTGCAGCCCACGCGGTAGGGATCCTCTTTCTCCATATCCAACTTCGAATCGGCTAAAGCCTGGCCCGCCGCGGCTACGGCGAACTGACAGAAACGCTCCATGCGTCTGGCCTTCTTAGGATCCATGTAGTCCTTCGCGTCAAATTCTTTCACTTCCGCCGCCAGGGTAACGCGGCTGTCTTGATTCTCAAAGGCGGAGATCGGTGCAAAACCGATGGTCCCCTTCTTCACTTCGTTCCAGAACGTATCCACGTCCTTACCGATCGGCGTGATGGCGCCCATACCGGTGATCACGACTCTTTTACTCATAAAATATAACTCCTTATTACAGATCTGCACCGCAGATCACTACATGGCCATGCCGCCGTCGACGCACAGCACCTGACCGGTAATGTAATCACTCTCTTCCGAGCAGAGGAAGGCAACTGCATTTGCCACATCCTCGGGACGCCCGCCGCGCGCCATCGGCACCTTCGAGAGGATGCCTTCTTTCGCCGCGTCGGAAAGAGCATTCGTCATGTCCGTTGTAATAAAGCCCGGAGCCACGGCATTGACCGTGATATTCCGTCCCGCGAGTTCCCGGGCTGCGGTCTTTGTCATGCCGATCACGCCCGCTTTCGCTGCGGAATAGTTCGCCTGGCCCGCGTTTCCGATCACGCCGGAGACCGAAGAGATATTGACGATCTTGCCTTTACGCTTTTTGATCATGCCGCGGATGCAAGCTTGCATAACATAAAATACGGCCGTCAGGTTCGTTCGGATGACCGCGTCGAAATCCTCCGGCTTCATGCGAAGCATCAGTTCATCACGGGTAATGCCCGCGTTGTTTACCAAAATATCGACGGCCCCATATTCCTTCCGGATGGTATCCACCATCGCGCTCACCGCCTCCGGATCGGAAACGTCGCATTGCATCGTATACGCCTTGCCGCCGGCCGATCGGATCTGCGCCGCCGTTTCTTCGGCAGCCGCCTTCGATCCGTTATAATTGATGATCACCGTGTGCCCCATAGCCGCCAGTTTCTTAGCGCACGCGGCACCGATGCCCTTACCCGCGCCGGTGACCAGCGCGATCTTTCCTGTTTCCATAATCTTCTCCAATTATTCTTCCACCTGCAAGAACTCGATCACCGCAGGCAGGTCTTCAAATTTCTCGAGGGAAACGATCTTCTTCGTTGCATCGATCCGTTTCATGAAACCGGACAATGTCTTACCGGGCCCGATCTCAACGAACTTCGTAACCCCGTCGGCGAGCATACGTTCCACGCACTGCTGCCAGCGAACGGAAGACGACACCTGACGCGCCAGAAGATCTGTGACCTCCTCTTTCTTCGTCACCGGCTGCGCTGTCACATTGGAAAGGTAGGCCGGGCTCGGATCCTGCAGTTTCAGCTGCTCCAGATCCTTACGCAGAAGCTCACCTGCGCCTGCCAGCAGGGGAGAATGGAACGGGCCGGACACCTTCAGTGGCAGACACCGCTTCACGCCGCGTTGGCTTAGCTCCGCAGCCGCGGCGTCGACCGCCTCCTTCTCACCGGAAATGACGATCTGTCCGGGGCAGTTATAATTGGCCACGCAGACGATACCCGATGTTTCTGCGCATACGCTCTCGACCAGAGCCTGCTCCGCGCCCAGAACGGCCGTCATGCCGCCTCCCGTCGGGTAGGCTTCCTGCATGTAGCGTCCGCGATTGCGGACAATGTTATACGAATCCTGCTGTTCCATCGCTCCGGAAGCAACGACCGCCGCGTATTCACCGAGGGACAGGCCCGCGTAAATATCTGCTGAAAAGCCCTTCGACTCCAGCGTGCGCAACATCGCCAATTCGGTCGTGAACATCGCGATCTGCGTATACATGGTCTGGTTCAGTTGCTCATTTTCCGTGAAGCAGATGTGCGCCAGATCCAGTCCGGTCAACTGACTCGCTTCCTCGTAGACCTTACGCGCAGCCTCTTCTTTTTCATAAAAATCCCGGCCCATTCCGACATACTGGCTGCCCTGTCCGGGGAAAATAAATGCGATCTTACTCATCTTTGCTCCCATAAACGGTCGGCCTGTGCGACCAGTTGTGTAATGATCTCTTCACAAGTCTTCGGCTCTTTGATCATGCCCGCGATCTGGCCTGCCATGACGGTTCCGTTTGTCACGTCGCCGTCGATCACGGCTTTGCGCAGGGTGCCCAGCGTGAGCTGCTCCAGTTCCTCGAACGGCGCGCCCTCCTGCTCCAGTTTCAGATAGGCCTTCGTCATGTCGTTGCGCAGGCAGCGCACCGGATGTCCGGTCGAAAGGCCGGTGATGACCGTATCGATATCTTTTGCCTTGATCACGCGGTTTTTGTAGTTCTCGTGGACCTGTGCTTCCTTCGCGACCAGGAACGCCGTGCCCATCTGCACGCCCTGTGCGCCCAGCATCAGCGCCGCACAGAGACCGCGTCCGTCCGCGATACCGCCCGCCGCGACCACGGGGATGTCGACCGCATCGCATACCTGCGGTACCAGTGCCATGGTCGTCGTATGGCCGATGTGTCCGCCGGCTTCCATGCCTTCGGTGATCACCGCATCCGCGCCTTCACGCTGCAAGAGTTTTGCCATCGCTACGCTTGCTACCACGGGCAATACCTTCACGCCCGCATTCTTCCACATTTCCATGTATGCCGCCGGAGATCCTGCGCCGGTGGTTACGACCGGAACGCCCTCTTCGACGATGATCTTCGCGACCTCGGGCGCATTCGGGTTCAACATCATGACATTGACACCGAACGGCTGATCGGTCAATTCTTTCATTTTCCGTACTTGATCTCTAACCACTTCGGGCGGTGCCGATGCAGCCGCGATGATACCCAGGCCGCCAACGTTTGATACCGCGCTCGCGAGGTGATACTCGGCGACCCAGGCCATGCCGCCCTGGATCACGGGATACCGGATCCCCAATAAATTCGTCAGTTTAGTCTGCATAGATAGCTCCTCGTTTCCGGTCTGCAAAAAAGGCCGGTGAACTCAAAAATAACGAGGCTGCCATGTAAGACAGCCTCTCCTATGATCACAGGGAAACACCCTTCTTCTCAAGATATGCGGCAACATCGCCGATGGTCTTAACTTCGTTGAAATCTTCCGTAGGGATGGTGATGCCGAAGGTCTCTTCGAGCTGCATCACGAGCTCATACAGGTCCAGGGAATCCGCACCCAGATCGTCCTTAAAACTGGTAGCCTCGGTAAGCTCCTGATTTCCGCAGTCCAGCTGCTCCTTTACGAGTTCAATAATCTTCTCAACCATGATAGTCTCCTTTTGCCTCTTAGGCTTTTGTTTGTAATACAAGGCATTTGATTTGAATTTCAAATACTTTGACTTTCAAATAATATCATACTCAAAGCAACTTGTCAAGCATAAAAAAACAGGACTTTTTCGTCCTGTTTTAAAAATCACTGTTATGTTCCTTTCGCGCATCCCGGAAGTATTCGTTGCCGATCAGTCTTCGATCGCGGCCTCCGCCTCTTCGATCGAAGCGTAACCATAGAGCTGCGCCGTCCTGAGCAGGATCGACTTCGACAGATTCTCCCCATTCTGCGCCGCCTGAGCCGTCATGCGCCCGAAGAGCGTCAGCGTCTGCGGCGAGTAAGTCGAGATCTCCCCTCGAAGATAGGTCTCATACGAGGTGCGCCACATCGTATCCTCCGATGTGTGGATCACGCGTGCCTGTCCGGCAAATTTCGGGTACGCCGCAGCGACCTCTTCCATCCAGCCCACGTAGATCTCCACGATCGCCTCACGGATCCGGATCTGCTCCTCGCTGAGTGCGGGCAATGCATCCCGGATCTTCGCATACTCTGCCGGTGCGGTGCTCTCCATCATCCGGCCGTATTTCTCCGTGATCAGATTCCGTCCTTCCGCTTTCGCGGCCAGCAGGTCCGAAAGATAAGATTCCAACAGTTCGGCCGGCCAGGTCTCGTACTGGCTGCGGCGCATGATGGAAAATGTCTCCCAGTCATCCTGGCACCCGGCGCGTCCGCCTTCGTTCTGCGTCAGGTCAAATGCTTCCCACTCCAGCCCGATGATCGCCATAACGGCAGCCTCCTTCGGGGCCATCGCATCCGCCTTCGCGGATAGTTTGCGCGCGATATCCATCAGCCCGATGGCACCGTCGGAAAGTTTCACTTCGGTCTCTTCGTCGATATAACCGCCCCGCTTCAGAAGTGCATTGGCCTTAGAGATGACCTTATCGATCGAGGTCTTTGTAGCCTCAACATCATCGATATTTTTAAACAAATCCTCGATCCCGGATGCAAAGTCCGCGTCGATCTCGCGTGTGCTGCGGTACAACCACTTGATATAGGGCGCGTAATGACCCGCCATCAGATGCAGGAAACGCATGGATGCAGTCGCAAACCGATCCAGATAGAGACGCGCCGTCACCGCGTCACCGCGCTGAAACGCGCGCAGGCAGTTATAGGGTCCGCTCTGCTCCATCAGGCCGAGCTGCTGGGCGACCCTGCGCAGAAGCACACTCTCGGGATAGCCGTCCCTAAGCTGCTTAAGCAGTCGGGAAAATGCTCCGCTTCCGTCATAAAAAACTGATCCGTTGGTCGCCTGCGCCAGGCCCTCCTCGGACACGGCCAGCCATTCCTCCTGTGTCGCGGGAACCTTCGGCAGCCCGAACATGCGCCGGAAGAAATCCGAAGTCCGCATTACGCCGACGCGATCTTCCGTCTCGGCAGCTGATGCGGATCGGGTGTAACCCATGTAGGTCGGCGGCAGCAACGCATAGGCCGTGCGCAGTTCCTTCTCCTGCTCCTCGCTCACGCTATCGTCGATCCAGATACAAAAGCCGGGACCGAAGTCGTGATCGCGGGAGATCTTATCATCGTAGCCGAAGCATTCCGAGCCCTCACCCATGAGTCCGCAGGCGATCTGCGGAAGCTTCGTCTTGAAATTTCGTTTATATATTGGCAGCCAGAATGCACGGTAATAACGCCGACAGATCTCCAACCC
>JAFZPG010000071.1 GCA_017550425.1 Lachnospiraceae bacterium
ACGTTTTCTGACCGTTTCCGTCCGTTATGACACAGCGGAACTGCCAGCCGTTCAAACCGGCGGTCGTAGCGACCGTAAGGTTCGCGGTCTTCGCGCCGCTCTGGCCCGATTTGGTCCACTGGGCAGAGTCGTTCTTGCGCGACTCCCACTGGTATGTAAGTTTCGCCTTTCCCGTCGCCTGCACGGACAATGCTACCTTCGTCCCGGCTTTTACGCTCGGCGCGGTCGGCTGCTTCGTGATCTTCGGCACGAGCGATACATATACGATGTTCGAGTAAGAAACCTGGCCGTTTCCGTCCGTTACCACACAGCGGAACTGCCAGCCGTGAAGTCCTGCGGTCGTTGCTACCGAAAGGGTCGGCGTCTTTGCGCCGCTCTGGCCCGAGTTCGTCCAGGCGGATGAATAATCCTTACGAGACTGCCACTGATATGTTAGTTTCGCCTTTCCGTTCACTTCCACCTTATACCGGACTATATCTCCGACTGCTGTTGTCTGCGTTTCCGGTTGCTTTGTGATCTTCGGACGCATCGTCATGGTCACTGCCCTTGAATAAGCCTTCCGACCGTTACCATCCGTTACCACGCAGCGGAACTGCCAGCCGTGGAGGCCCGCGGTCGTTGCTACCGAAAGCGCTGCTGTTTTCGCCCCGCTCTGACCCGAGTTCGTCCAGGCTGCCGAAGCGTCTTTACGTGACTGCCACTGATATTTCAGCGTTCCGCTTCCGATCGCATCGACCGTGATCTTTGCAATATCACCAACTTCAGCGGCCGGCTGGCCGGAACCGCCGGACCGGATCGTCACATAGGGGGCATTTGCATCCGCAACGATGACTCTTATGTTATCCGTGTTGATATTCTTAGCCGGAACTAAAGTACTGTCCATCTTCGTGTTTCGCAACACGATATCCAGGCGAGCGTGGTCATCAACTGCCCAGCCGTCCACCAGAACTCCGTCGGTCCTGCGGATCACACAACCATCAAAAAGCACGGTGCTTCCTTCCGTTGTCTTCGACCACATATAGATCAGGTTTTTACCTGCCAGCGTGATGTCGCAATTCTTGAAGTAAACTTCGATGTATTCCAAACTATATGCATAGGGGCCGAACTCCAACATCTTCTCGGAGGCAGAACGGATCACACAATCCTCAAACGTGATCTTTTCTGCAGCTCCAACGCTTGCGGTCAGATACAGATCTTCAAATTCGCATCCCTTGAACGTGAGATCCTTTGAAAATGCATTCGTCGTCATCGGCGCGAAATGACAATTTTCAAACACACGGTCTACGTAATACGTGTTACTGAAATTGAAAATGATCTTATCTTTTCCCTGAACCGGTACAAACTCGCAATCATAGAAATGCAGGTGGCTTCTCACGTCGCCATCCAGCATGACCGTGCATCCGCTTAAGGTCGCATTTTCGCCGGAGAAATTGGTAAATGTACAGTTCTCATAGACCACGTGATCCATAACTGAGGTCGTATAGGTCGTGGTATTCGTTCCGTTTGCGATCGTGCAGTTTTTTACCTTCATATCCACGGCCATTTCTTTTGCGGTCAATGGATCATAAAAGTTGATATAACCGCCGTTGATATTCTGAATGCGGCCGTACAGATTCGTCTTCTTTGTACCCAGTGCCCACAGGATCGTCGAATCTCCGCTGTTGAAATCGCGGATCACGCCACCATATACGCGGCTGCGGATCACGATATCGTGTCCCTTACAATTCTCGTACACATGGTTGAAACCGGTATTGTCCACAACGGTCGCCGTCGTATGTTCAGCCTTTTCCAACACGGCATTGTTTCTGTAGTAAACGTCCTGCATCTCTTCCCAGCCGTCTTCAAAATCGACCGGACAGGGTGTGATGCTGTTTCCGCAACGGGTAAATGTACAGTTCTCGATCAGGACATTCCCGCCCGACGCCGGAGCCAAGGCGCAGGTCCGTGTGTCGACGAAGTCGATGTTCGAGATCTTGTAATATTCGCCGAGATGCTTTGTGTAAACATAGACGGTCTTCGTCGCGTCCGTTGTCGGGAAGGTCGTTCCCAGAAAAGTCACGCGCACATATTTCGCACCAGTCGGAATCTGGACCTTTCTGTACTGGAAGCCTGTGAAGGTTTCCATATACTTCTGATCCTTATCATACCAGGACAGGTAGATGACCGGAGATTCACCCGCCAGACCGCGATAGCCACCCGGGTGTCCGACGTAAATGTAGTCCTCGTTCGCATCATATGCGAGCATGGCCGTCAGATCGATCATAGAACTGGTGCTGCAGTTTGCATCCTCAACTTCCTTACCGTTGATGATCGAGGTCCGGGTAAATGAATCCATGATCTTACCGGGGCCGTCCCATGTGCCGGTCGTGAAGACCGTATGGCCTGCGGTGCTTTTGATCGTCAGGTTCTCAATGGAATTGTATTTTCCGCCTGTGATCAGAACCGTGTTGATCGGTTCACCCATTCCATTGACCTCGTAGCCCAGCACCTGTCTCTCAAAGCGATTGCCTTCCAGGGTACCATTGATCAAATGCGCGTCCACAACATCGTCCATCACGACGATACATCCTTCGTTGGTCGAAGTGAAGGTCTCCATCTTAAACGTACTGCCGTTCATGTCGACCGTAAAATGTGACGGGATCTTGATACAGGTCTTACGAGCCTTCTCGCCATCGATCCGGTAGGTTCCCTTCAGAAGAACGATCTTCTTATAGCCGGCCGCCTGTTTATCCGCGAACAATTGCGTCAGACCATCCCGTGTGGAGATCAGGGACTTTGCGTCTTTTGAGTTATCATTGCGGATCCCGTACTTCGTCAGATCTGCCGTCGTCATGTAGTAGGTCTGTTGGACTGTGATCGTCGCCTCCGCAGGCGTCACGACCCAAAGGTCATTAAACAACCGGTGCGATGTAAGACCGGTCCGCGGATCATAAACTTCCACGGAAAACACATGCGTCCCGGCGCTGAGTTTTCCCAGGGTCAATGTATAATCGCCGAGCGGTACGCCTTTGATCGTCTTCTTTACTCCATCCACCGTATAGATCAGATCCAGCTTAACAGACGTATCGTTCTTCATATACTCCGACTGCTGAGCGTCGGTGATGTATAACGGAATTGTAATACTATCATTTGTTGTCGGCTTCGGATTGAAGTAATACGTCGATACGTATGGTACCTCAAATCGCGAAGCACTGCTTGTTTCTCCTGCCTGTATCCGGACATTTGCGCTGCAAATGCCCAATACGACCCCCAATACCACGATCCATGCCAAAACTTTCTTCATCTTTTATCCCCTTAAACGATTTGCAACTTTCTTACATTCCGTTCTTCAAACGTCTTATTTCACGGACAACGTAACTACGTTAGAGTAGGCTTTCATCCCGTTACCGTCCGTGATCACGCATCGGAACTGCCAGCCGTTAAGCCCCGCGGTCGCAGCCACCGTCAGGTTTGCGGTCTTCGCTCCGCTCTGTCCGGAGTTCGTCCACTCCGCGGAAGAATTTTTGCGTGACTGCCACTGATACTTTAATGTTGCCTGACCCGTTGCAGCCACGGACAATGTAACCTTCGCCCCTGCCTTTACGCTCGTAGCAGTCGGCTGCTTCGTGATCTTCGGCGCCGCGAGCGATACCGTTATGGTATTCGAATATGATTTCTGCCCATTACCGTCCGTAACCACACAACGGAACTGCCAGCCCTGAAGGCCTGCAGTCGTTGCTACCGAAAGAGTCGTTGTCTTCGCTCCGCTCTGTCCGGAGTTCGTCCACTCCGCGGAGGAATTTTTGCGTGACTGCCACTGATAGCTCAGTTTTGTTTTACCTGTCGCAGCGATCGTGTACTTAAGCGTATCTCCTACGGTTACGGTCTTATTGACCGGTTGCGTCGTGATCTTCGGAACGATCGTCACGGTCACTGCCTTCGAATAGGCCTTGCGTCCGCTTCCGTCCGTTACCATGCAACGGAACTGCCAGCCGTGAAGGCCTGCGGTCGTTGCTACGGAAAGTGTCTTCGCCTTCGCTCCGCTCTGGGCAGAGTTTGTCCATGTAGACGAAGAATCTTTACGCGACTGCCACTGGTATTTCAGTGTGCCGGAGCCGGTTGCCTCTGCCGTGATCTTAAAGATCTCGCCTGCGGTGACAGAAGATTTCTCGGCGCGGGCAGTCACTGTCGGCGCAGCTGCCCACTGAGAGATCGTGGTCAATGTCGGAAGCCACGACGGTTTCGACTCGCCCTTCTTCAGCGGAATGCAGACCACGGAAATGGTCGTATCCTTCGTATTGGTCAGGTGGATCGCAAGTTTTCTGTATCCGCTGTTGCTCGTTTGATTGGATACCTGGCGAGACGTAGAAAGCAATTTTGCCGACATCACGGAGAATTTGCCACCCTCACTGAGCAGGCCGACCCATAAGCGATCCGAACCAACGGTTACGATCGCGCTTCTGCCATCAGAAGCAACGCTGATCTGCCCCGATGTGTGGGCGAACCAATAAAGTTCACCTGCAGTATTCAGAGAGATCTCATCCTGAATGATCACGCACTCTTTGTCCTTTATCATTTTCAGGCCACGGATCACGCTTTTTGCGCCGCTTGCCTTATATGCATCTGTCAGATCCGTAACAGCATAGGCTTCATTGCCCCCGCTGAAAGCGGTGATGAGGCACTCTGCTCCCTCAGCCTGGTCCAGTTCCTTAGAAGGGTTGATCACAAGCGTATTGTGCCCCTCCGCACGGATTCGGTAAGAATACGGGCGGTCTTTCAGCTCATAGTTTTCATTCCCGAGATCGGTAAAAAACCGCGAGCCGTTGAACTCAACATAGAATGAACCAAGATCATAATGACCATGGTACTTATAATTGTTTAATCCGGTATGAAGCGCAGCAACGATACCGCTCTTATCCCATGTGTTTCGGAAACTTGCGTTCGATGATCCGACTGCCCCCCAATCCGTGGAACTTTCATTGACCGAGCCGGACAGACCGTCCTCATCGATCCACAATACGTCCAGATAATTGAACTCATCCTCTTTGATCTTTTTCAGGCGGACAGAGGCTATGTCGTAGGAATCATAGTATTCGCCCAGCCACAGAAAGACAGCCCAGCCGGTATCGCGGCTCTCGCGGTCATCGCCGAAACTGAAGGATTTCGGAGTGTTGGAGCTCATATAACGCACGAAATCAACGGATTTGCGAAGTCCCTCAAAATCAGCAAGTCCATAGTCCGTTCCCGTCGCACTGATCAGAGAGGACGAATTCAGGCCCAGATAATAGGTTGCGTAATCCCAGTAACCGAGGCCTTCCGTATAGGTTCCGTCTGTATCGCTATAGGCGCGGCGAACAAATGAATAAGCCTCTTTGTAACCATAGGTGAGGACCTTAGCCGCTATTTCTCTCGCGTCCTTTTCGTCACCGATCGCGAGCGCTGCCATGTTCATGCTTCCGGTACAAACGAGTTTCCAGTTGTCACCGGGATAATCCTGATACCAACGGTAAGTACGGCTGCGATCCGCGGGATCATCCTCGTAATCCTGCAGGACTTGCTTCAGTCCCTTTTCGATCATGGCTTTTCGTAAAATCGCCCTCTGATCTTCCGTCATCCAGTTATAAAGCCAGTCATAACCGATTGCAAAAGCGGTAGTCATTTCCGCGGTATCCAAGAAATGGTACGGATTCCAATCCTTATAGTTTGCCGCGTTTAAAAGTTCCTTATATGCACGCTGTGCATACTTTTCCTCGCCGAAGATATTGTACGCCAAAGCCAGCGCTGCTACGCGGCGCTGGATCCGTTTGGAAGTTTCCAAAAGTCGGATCCCGTCTGTGATCTCATAGGGAAGCACTGCCGAGCCCAGCTTACCATCTGCCTCTTTTTTCAGTTTTTCGAGCAGGATCGCCGTCACAGAACCATCATCTATATGAGATCTCAGTTTTGCAAATTTATCCTCGGTCATGATGATCCTCGGATGCGCATTCATTCCGTTCTCTTCGATCATGTCTTTGATGACCTGGTCACCATCGATAAAGCTGCCGTAACCCCCGCTTTGCGAACCATCCGTGCCTGCAGCCTCGGCAACCGAAGGACCGTAGCCATTTGCAAAACACATGCACAATACGATGCTCAACGATATGAGCAGTTCATAGAATCTTTTCATTTGGTTTCCCCCTGTTTTTCCTTATTTCATTTCCCGAACATCTTACTTTACAGACAATGTAACTATGTTCGAGTAGGTTTTCTGCCCGTTGCCGTCCGTCACGACGCAGCGGAACTGCCAGCCATTAAGACCGGCGGTCGTGGCTACCGTCAGGTTCGCGCTCTTCGCGCCGCTTTGGGCAGAGTTCGTCCATGCCGACGAAGCATCCTTACACGACTGCCACTGATATCTTAACGGAGCCTTACCCGTAATACCCACAGACAGTGTAACCTTCGTCCCCGCTTTCACACTCGTTGCGGTCGGCTGTTTTGTGATCTTCGGCACGAGCGATACCATCATGGGCTTCGAGTATGCTTTCTGACCGTTCCCATCCGTAACCACGCAACGGAACTGCCAGTCATGAAGACCCGCGGTCGTAGCCACCGAAAGCGTCGACGTCTTCGCTCCGCTCTGGCCGGAGTTCGTCCATGCCGACGAAGCATCTTTCCGCGACTGCCACTGATAGGTCAGTTTTGCCTTACCGCTCACAGCGATCGTGTACTTCAACATATCGCCGACTGCCACGGTCTTAAAGGCGGGTTGCGTCGTGATCTTCGGAGTAAGCGTCACGGTCACGGCGTTCGAGTAAACCTTGCGACCGCTTCTTTCCGTAACCACGCAGCGGAACTGCCAGCCATGAAGGCCTGCGGTCGTAGACACCGAAAGTGTATCGGTCTTCGCCCCGCTTTGGGCCGAATTCGTCCATGCGGAGGAAGCGTCCTTACGCGACTGCCACTGATAAGCCAGCGGACCGGCTCCGCTGGATCTTGCCGTGACCTTAAACATCTCACCAACGGTGACCGATGTTTTTTCTGCACGTGCAGTCACCTTCGGCGAAGAGATCGCCACCAGTTTCAGCCTTTTATTTTCCAGGTTATTCTTATTGTCAAACCGTATGGTCGGGTCGTCTTTGCTGCTAATGAGGGCACTGACGCTCTTATACTTCGAAGCCTCGTACATCGCCAGACAAATCGTCGCTCCCGAAGGAAGCGTGCCGTTGTGATCGAAAACAAACGTTTTCTGTTTTCCGTCGGTGAACGTGCCCGTTTCGATCTGGATCGGGTTTCCGAAGTTTGCTATCTTCTTTCCGTTCGCATCGGTGATCTCTGCGCACAGATAGATATCGAAATACGCCGGCGCCAGCCCTGTATTTCGGATCGTTACGGCCAGTTTGTTATCCAATCGAACCGCATTGACCGCCGTGAAATTATACCCCAGACGGTTGCACATCTCGTCGATGACCGCCTTCTGCTCGTTGTAAAAGTCGTAACTGCAGTTGCTGTCCTGATCCAGCGCGAAGATCGACAGATGGGAGATCTCGATCGTTTCGCGAAAGCGATCCGGCGTCCAGTCCACGAGGGAATAGACATCTTCCCGGACGGTATCCCGCATCCACGCATACGGCCAGTAGTTCTCTCCGATCACCGGCAGGTTTGCATGGTATGTCGGCACCAGGCTCCATTCTGAGTTGCCGAGCGATATAAGGCCGTCGTCACGCTTCGTGATACCCAGCGAAAGCGCATACTCGTAGATCGCTCCGCGCGCATTCGAAGGAAGCGCGAGTGTCGTCTTGCTAAACGCCGCAGCATAACAGTCGAGCATTTCTTTTTGGATCTGCAAAGACGGCATGAATTCACCCACGGCAAATGAGTTGTGCCATTCTCCGTAATCGCCGAAGGGCCGGATATCGATAAATTCCACTCTCGGATCCCCATCGTATTTCTCCGCTAAAACTATGGCAAAATCTTTGCACGCCTGTAGATAGACCGGATCATCCCATTTGGGAAATTCCACATATTTTGTCGGATCATCCCTGAGTTTTGCCTTATTTTTCTTCGCTCCGTTCGTGTAGACCCACTGCGGAACGTAATCTTCTTCTAAGTAGGAAGAATACGGCATGATCCGTATTCCATAGGTCAGCCCGTGTGCCTCACACGCTTCGAGCATCCGGTCAATGACCGTCCAGTCGTAGTAGCCCTGCCTCGGGTTGAGTTCGTTCCATTTCGGCGAGCCGGAAACGATCGTTACCACATCCCATGCTGCATTCTGTTTCGATCCGCCGATTCCATAGGCAAAAGCATCACTGATCATGTAAGGCGTGTACGCCGTCATTACGAAGCCCTTATGCGGATTGGCGATCGCCTCACCGGAGGCTTCCGTGAGATAGACGGCCGAAGGAGTCGTGCCGAATTCATAAACCGGATCCCCCGGGTCGACCGGCGCCGTATCCGGGAAGAGCAGTTCGCCCATCATCTGCGCCAGCAGATCCGCGCCCTGCGCGTTCGGATGCAGACCTTCCGCATAGTATTCGATCTGCTCGTAATAACGATTGATCTCGAGATATTCCAGCCAGGGACGGAACAGATCAAGAACACCGACCTGCTCCTTTTTACCGAGCTCATCCAGTTCCTGACCGAACCACTTATACTCGGGCAGCGGATATCCGTAGATGTCATCGTTTTCCCCCTGCTGTTTCACCAGATATACCGTCATTCCCTTTGCTTTCGCGCGGCGGATCACCTGCGTCATGTGGCTGATATAGTTGGTAGGATCGATCGGATCCCCGTTTTTCGAATAGTCCGTGTACTCATCGATATAATCATTGATACCAACCGCCAGAACCAAGATATCTCCTTTTTTTCCGTAATACTCTGCGGTTGGAAATGCGGAATTCTTCATGCTTTCCGCGCGAAGACCGCTGATCGAGATATTCCGGACATCATAAGAAGCCATGTCAACGTACTTACTCAAATACATGCCCCAGCCTCGCTTAGAGTCAGCGGATGTATTATAGTACGTTGCCACGGTCGAGTCGCCCGCAAGCCAGATCGTAGGTTTCGTCGTCGTTCCGGTGGAAATCTGCTCGATCTCGACCGTACAGAGCGAAAACTCGCTACCCACACCGGAAGTCGCATATATATTCAGTTGGCCGTCCGTTACGGGTATCGTGAACGAATCGACCGCATTATTCCCCTGCAAAAAGAACAGTTGGTTTACACCTTCTGCATTAATGGTGGCCTTGTTAACGTTTCCGGTCGTTACCGTGATCTTATAAACGCCTTTCGGAAGGTCAACGAGCAGGCTACCGTTACCACCTTGGAAATGAATAGCGTCGCTTAAGGCGCCCTTTCCTAAAGCCTCCACGTTCCGTGCCAGACTTGTATCCCCAATGCCGTATCCTTTTTTCGGATCATATTTGTCTGTGGCGGAAACTCCGATGTATCCGGATGCCGTCCCCTTTCCGCCTAAATCGAATCTCATATGGATAAGATCGGTGTTTGCTCCCCTTATCTCCACGCTCACAAAACAAACGCCAAGCAAAAGCCCCAGCGCAACAACCAGTTCTGCAATTTGTTTCATGCTGTCCCCCCGTTATATTTTCAGAATCAAAAAACGCACAAAAATAAGGACTGCAAAACAGTCTCTCTTTATGCATTCATTCATTCTTTTCAAATATAATCCCGTACCTAGATTATATACATTTTTGCAGGTGAAATCAACACGTGGAGCCTTACGTATACGGGTCTAACTTGACATTTGCCGAAAGAACGAACAAGGAGAACGACAGGTGTCGTTCTCCTCATGATATCTATGGATTTTTATGTAATGTCGATCGATTACTGACCCATCTGAATTGCAACCAATCGATTACTGCCCGATCTGCTTTGCAACTTCTGCAGCGAAATCCTCGTTCTTCTTCTCCATGCCTTCGCCTACTTCGAAACGAACGAACTTCGTGATAACGATATCCTTGGATACGCTTGCAAGATAGTTTGCAACGCTCTGCTTTCCGTCCTCAGCCTTAACGTAAGCCTGATCCAGGAGGCAGATCTCCTTCATATGCTTAGAGATACGACCGTCAACCAGACCACTGAAGATCTTATCACTAAGGCACTCAGACTTTTTCTCCATAGCAATTGCTGCCAGAGAAGCCTTCGCTTCTTCGGAAAGGAAGTTCGGAAGATACTGCATGTTGCTCTTCTTCTCTTCGTAGATAGCGATGTCGGCATCGTTCCAAACCTTATCTGCAACAGCCTTGTCGATGAGTTTCTGAAGGATGGGCTTCGGCAGGGTGAACGGATCGTTCAGGGAGCTGTCGATAACGATATCCTTGAGTTTAGCTGCCTCGTCCGCAGAGATGTCGTTTCTTGCAACATACTGCGGGCTCATAGCTGCGATCTGCATTGCGATATTGGTAAGTGCTTCCTTCGAAGCGTCGTTGTTCGTGCCGTTAGCGGAAACGAGAACACCGATCTTGCCGCCTGCGTGAATGTAGGAAGTAACGATGTCGCCGGAAACCTTCTCAAATCTGCGGAAGGAAAGCTTCTCACCGATCTGCAGAGTCTTCTCTGCGATCACAGCCTGAAGGCCGTCGTCCAGAAGTGTCTGAACATCCTCGCCGTTCTTGCCGCCGTTTAAGCCGGAAGCCAGTGCCTTATCTGCAACTTCCTGTACGAACTCCTGGAATACTGCGTTCTTTGCAACGAAGTCTGTCTCGGAGTTAACTTCTGCTACTACCGCGTTATTCGCGTCGGAAGCAACTCTGGTGATACCTTCAGCCGCGATTCTGCTGGCCTTCTTCTCCATCTTAACTGCACCGCTCTTCTTGAGAACGTCTACAGCAGCTTCCATATTACCGTCGGTCTCGGTCAATGCCTTCTTGCAGTCCATCATACCGGCGCCGGTCATTTCTCTTAACTCTTTTACCATTGATGCTGTAATAGCTGCCATGATCTAATTCCTCCTATGGTGTTGGATTATGCTTCGGTCATCTGCTCAACGTCGGTAACGACCTCAGTTGCAGCCATTGCCTCTTCAACGTCAGCTACGTCGGTTGCCACTTCATCTTCGGTAGCAACTGCCTCGCCCTGCTTAGCCTCGATAACAGCGTCTGCCATCTTGGAAACGATAAGCTTTACGGCGCGGATCGCGTCATCATTGCCCGGGATCACGTAGTCCAGTTCTTCCGGATCACAGTTGGTATCAGCGATACCGATCAGGGTGATACCCAGTGTATGAGCTTCCTGAACGCAGATACGCTCCTTCTTGGGATCTACAACGAAGATAGCATCAGGCAGTTTCTTCATCTCTTTGATACCGCCGAGGTTCTTCTCCAACTTCTCCCACTCACCCTTGAGCTTGATAACTTCCTTCTTGGGAAGCACGTCAAAAGTTCCGTCCTCGGACATTCTCTCGATGTCACGAAGTCTTGCAATACGGGACTGGATGGTCTTGAAGTTGGTCAGCATACCGCCGAGCCATCTCTGGTTAACATAATACATACCGCAACGCTCTGCCTCAGACTGGATCGCATCCTGAGCCTGCTTCTTCGTACCAACGAACAGGATCGTGCCGCCGTTTGCTACGATATCTACTACTGCCTTGTAAGCCTCGTCAACCTTAACAACGGACTTCTGAAGGTCGATAATGTAGATGCTGTTACGCTCGGTGTAGATGTACGGAGCC
>JAFZPG010000072.1 GCA_017550425.1 Lachnospiraceae bacterium
AATGTTGCGGGGTCGCAGCTGACGTAGACGATGCGCTGCGGTGCCATGGACAGCATGGTCTCGAGCAATTTGCCGTCACAGCCTTTACGGGGCGGGTCGACGACCACAACGTCCGGAGCCGCCTCCGGCCGCTTCTTAAGGAGCGGTGCCACATCCTCGGCGCTGCCCACCATGAATTCCGTGTTCAGCCGGCTGTTCAG
Organism: Lachnospiraceae bacterium; assembly: GCA_017550425.1. Classification (GTDB taxonomy): domain Bacteria; phylum Bacillota; class Clostridia; order Lachnospirales; family Lachnospiraceae; genus UBA1201. Next base: position 201 of record JAFZPG010000072.1, read on the forward strand.
GAGTGCATTGTCCTTCGCGTTTTCGATGGCCTGCGGCACGATCTCGACGCCGTAGACCTTCTTCGCCTTCTGCGCGAGGAAGAGGGAAATGGTCCCGATGCCGCAGTACAGGTCCCAGACGACTTCGTTGCCGGTCAGGCCCGCGAAGTCCAGGGCGCAGCCGTAGAGTTTCTCGGTCTGCACCGGGTTCACCTGGAAGAAGGAATGCGGGCCGATATGAAACTTCAGATCCCCGATGGTATCTTCTATATACGGGGTCCCGAAGAGGAGGATCGTCTCCTGCCCCAGGATCACGTTCGTATTCTTTGTGTTAATGTTGACGGAGATGCTCGTCATGCCCGGCTGCTCCCGCAGGGCGGCCACGAGTTCATCCGCATGCACCAGATCCTTCACGCGCCCGTTGATGATGATGCAGACCATCCACTGCCCCGTGGAGTAGCCTTTGCGGATCAACAGGTGGCGCACCAGGCCGGTATGCGAGTTCTCGTCGTAAGCGGAGATCTTGTAACGGTTCATATGATCGAGCACGATGCGGGCGATGACAGCATTGCCCGCGTCGGCGAGCAGGCAGTCTTCGTGGGCAATGATCGCGTGGGTGCGGCCGGCATAGAAGCCCGCCACGAGTTTCTTCTCGCGGTCATAACCGATAGGCAGCTGCGTCTTATTGCGATAGCGCCAGGGATCCTCCATGCCGATCGTGGGCGGCACGTAGACCGGATATTTCGCATCTGCAGGGATCTTAAGCGCCGCGTCATCGTAGGCGTAGATGTGCCCGATGTGGCGCAACTTATGAATGACCGTTTCGCGCTTCAGGCGCAACTGGCAGGCGTAATCGAGTTCCTGGAACTGACAGCCGCCGCAGGCGCGCGCGATGGGACAGCGGGCCGGAACGCGGTCCGGCGAGGGTTTCAGCACCTCCAGCATCTTCGCGTAACTGTAGTTTTTCATCACTTTTGTGACAACAGCGCGCACAAAATCACCCACAAGGGCGTCCTTCACGAAAAACGTGGCGCCCTCCCGGGTCTTTCCTATGCCTTCTCCCTGATCGCTCATATCGGTGATGGCGATCTCTATGATGTCGTTCTTATTCATGAATTAATGGGGGTCGTGCGGCGAATGTTCGCGTCGAGGAAACGATTGAAGCCCAGCCAATCGTTATTCGTCTTCTGCGCATCCAGCGCCTCGATAAATGTTTCGATCTTCGCGTCGGTATTATCCGCCATGTGCAATGCCATGGCCTCCACCAGTTCCGGCTTCTTCGGGGAGCCGAACTCAAACTCGCCGTGGTGTGCCAGGATACAATGGCGCAGTTCGGAAGCGATCTTCTTCGGAAAGTCCGGAATGTTCTGGATCCGCTTTCCGATCAGTTCATAGCCTAAAACGATATGTCCCAGAAGCTGACCGTCGTCGGTGTAATCATTGGCCGGGAAATCGGAGATCTCCCACAGTTTGCCGATGTCGTGTAGCATGGCTGCGCTCAGCAAAAGATCCCGGTTCAAAAACGGATACAGTTTGGAGAAACAGTCGCACAGTTTCGTTACGGCCAATGTATGCTCCAGCAGACCGCCGATGAAACTGTGGTGCACGCTCTTCGCGGCCGAATGGCGGCGGAACGCCTTCACGATACGCTCATCGTCCACCAGGATGTTCTTAAGCAGCGCCTGCAGATGTGGCTCCTTCACGCTGTCGATCATCGCACGCAGTTCTGCGTACATCTGATCGTTATCCTTTGCGGACACAGGCAGATAGTCTTTCAGGACATATTCGCCCTCATCCGCCACGCGTACACGGCGCAGCGACACCTGGAGGTTTCCATTGTAGGTGGAAATGTCACCCTCGACAAAGATAAAATCCAGGCATTCGAAATCTTCGATGCCGCCGGTGAAATCCCAGATCTTAGCATCCAGGGTTCCGGTCTTATCCTGCAGTGTCAGGCTGCAGTATGGTTTTTTCGACTTTCCGGTCAGCATCTGCTTACTCTTGCAGAAGTAAACTCCGGAAACGTGATCTCCGTCTTTGAGTGTCTCAATGTAGTACATAATTCCTCTTTCTAAGCCCGTCCGGGCACAGCCACATGTCCTGCGGCTACTGACGCAGTCCCAGCGTCACGGTCACATTGACCTGTTTGTATTCGTCGCGTCCCAGGCGCCACAACGTCACGATGACGGTCTCTCCCGGCAAATGCCGGCTCGGGCCGTGCAGGACCTCACCCAACTGATTGAAGCGGGTAACATTCTTCGTGCTGATACCGACAATGATATCGCCGGCCATGATGCCTGCCTGATAAGCCGGGCTGTCCGGCTGCACAGTCGTCACATAGATGCCCTCGGGCATTCCGGTCGCCAGGGAAATGTCTTTCGTGACATTCTGGCCTAAAATGCCGAAATAACTATAGGGCTCCTGGTTTGAGATATTATTCAGGAACTTCGTTATCTCCTCCGTTGCGATCGCGGCAACGTAACCGTTCATCGCAGGGTCTTTATACCCGGAGTTGATCAATCCGATCAGCTGGCCGCTCACATTCACCAAAAATCCCGTGCCTCCCTCCGGGGCGCTGATATTGGTATAGTACATGCGGTAGACCGTATCGATCGCCGTCTGATCCGTGCGCACCTCTAATACGGTGCCGTAACTCATGGTTCCGTAGGAACGGAACGGTGCCCCGACCGCGATGACCGGACTGCCGGCACGGGTCTGGTAGGAATTGCCCAATACGATGCACTGCAGCGAATCGTACAGTGCGAAGTTCTTACTGTCAAACTCTACACTGAGGACCGCCAGGCCCATGAGCGAGTCGGTGCCGCGCACCTGCGCCGGGAGGAAATCATTCCGTCCGGCGAAACGAACGACCGGATCTTTGATGCTCGCCGTCTCGTAATCCGTCAGGATCAAAATGGTGTGGGAAGATTCCAGGCGATAGATCATGATGCCGGCCTTCGCTCCCTGATTTGACGGGAAGATCGGATCCACCGAAGCCTTCGGTAAGATGGCAACCAAGCTCTTTTCGACCGACTGGTATACTTTGTTGATCTCCCGGCCATAGTTTTCTATATCCTTAATGTCGATCGGTGCCTGATCGATCTTCTGGTTGATGAGTCGCTCGATCCACTCTTTGTCGACCGGAAGCAATGCGCCTTCGGAAATATCCTCCGTTTCTTCCGGGTCGGAAGTTTCGGTAGGTTCCTCCGTTATGACCGGCGTAGTATCCTCCGGGGGCAATGTATCCTCTTCACTGTGCGTGGGCAGGGTGATCCGCTCCGCCGTGGTCGTTTCTTCCACTTCCGGATTCCGCAGTTTCGATACATACGGATAGATCCATACAAAAGAAAAGCACGCGATGAGGCCGAACAGGACGGCCCCGAAAAAACCTCCGATGGCAACAGCCATGAAGCGGGAACGCCGTTTCGGCTTCACGATCTTTTCACGAATATAGGGTTGCTCATTATTTTTTTCGTCTCTGTTATCCGCCATACTGATCCTCTTAATCTATGCTTCCGGCCCTCTGATCCGGCCGGTCCGTAATCGCTATGTATGAGACTGAAGGTGTGTGTAATCTCTATTATACCAGTTAATTCGGGTTTTGAAAACAGAAAAATACAAACGCATGGTCATTTCTTGCTTTTACTGCGTATAAAACTATGATATAATAAACTCGGATTGGTATGTGCGGTGTTCGATCCAAACCGTCCGGATCTTTCGGATCCGTGAAACATCAAGACAGGTCAGAGGGGAAATGACCTGCGAATAAGAAGGAAACATAGAATATCATGAACGATAAATCACTCCGTGTATTGGAATATAATAAGATCATCGCGATGCTCGCCGAGCACGCGACGACGCCGTCGGGGCGCAAACTCTGTGAAGAACTGAAACCGACGGATGACTATGAAACGATCCTGCAACTGCAAAAAGAGACCTCGGATGCGGTCTCCCGCTGTTATCGCAGCGGTAACCCGAGTTTTTCCGGGACCCGGGACGTGCTGGCTTCGCTGAAACGTCTGGGATTAGGCAGCGGTCTTTCCATCATTGAACTGTTAAATATCTCATCTCTGTTGAAAGCGGCCCAGAGGGCGCGCTCCTATGGCGTGCGCGATGTTGAGCCGGAGGCTTTTGATTCCCTCGACGAACGTTTCTTAAGTCTGGCGCCGCTGACGCAGATCGGCCGTGAGATCGACCGCTGCATCCTCTCGGAAGAAGAGATCGCGGACGACGCGAGCGCCGGCCTGTTGCATGTGCGTCGGCAGATGTCGATCACGAAGCAGCGCATCAATTCCCAGTTAGCTTCCATGCTGCAGTCCCAGCGCACCTACCTGCAGGATGCCGTCGTCACCATGCGTGACGGACGCTACTGCATCCCCGTAAAGTCGGAATACAAATCCCAGGTATCCGGCATGGTGCACGATCAGAGTGCCACCGGGTCTACCATCTTTATTGAGCCGAGCGCCGTCGTAAAACTGAACAATGACCTCCGCGAGCTGGAGATCGAGGAACAAAAAGAGATCGAAAAGGTCCTGGCGACCCTCTCCAATCTGTGCGCGCCCGAGGCCGAGGCGATCGAAAACGACTTCCGCACGCTCACCGAGCTGGACTTCATTTTCGCGAAGGCTGTCTTCGCACGCAGTTATAACGGCACCGAGCCGGATTTTAACACCGACGGGATCATCTCCCTGAAGAAGGCACGGCATCCGCTCATTCCGGCCGATGTCGTTGTTCCGATCGATATCACCCTGGGGCAGGATTACGACCTGCTGGTCATCACCGGCCCGAATACCGGCGGTAAAACGGTCACCTTAAAGACCGTCGGCCTGTGCACGCTGATGGGCCAGGCGGGACTCTTCATCCCCGCTTTCGACCACTCGAAACTGGCCGTATTTCGCGAAGTCTTCGCGGACATCGGCGACGAGCAGAGCATCGAACAGAGCCTCAGTACATTTTCCTCACACATCAAGAATATCGCGCCGATCCTGGAACAGGCCGACCGCGACACCCTCGTTTTATTCGACGAGCTGGGCGCGGGCACGGACCCGACGGAAGGCGCAGCGCTCGCCATCTCCATCCTGAATTTCCTGCACAACCTGCAGGTGCGGACGCTGGCGACCACGCACTACAGTGAATTAAAGGTCTACGCCCTGTCGACGGACGGCGTGGAAAATGCGAGCTGCGAGTTTGACGTAGCGACGCTCCGCCCGACCTACCGGCTTCTGGTCGGCATCCCCGGAAAGAGCAACGCATTTGCCATCTCGAGTAAACTGGGCATCCCGGACTACATCATCGACGACGCAAAGAAACACTTGAGCTCCGATGCGAAGTCCTTCGAAGACATCGTCAGCGAGCTGGAACACGCGCGGATCGAGATCGAGCGCAAACAGGCCGAGGTCGACGCCTTGCGAGCCGACCTGGTACGCGAACGCGATGCGCTCACCGCACAGCAGGATAAACTGACAGCGCAGAAAGAGAAGATCCTCGAGGACGCTCGGCAGAAAGCGCAGTCCATGCTGCAGGAGACCAAAAACTTCGTGGATGAGACCATCCGCGACATGAATAAAAAAAGTGCCGGCGGGGCGCAGATCCGCTCCATGGAGGAGGATCGGACGAAAGTCCGCGAACGCCTGGATAAGGTTTCGCAGGGCTCGAAAAACAAAGTCGAGGCGAAAAAAGCCGCCGACCGGCCGCTCACCGCTTCCGACCTGCACACCGGCGACCGCATCCTGGTGCACTCGCTCAATCTGAAGGGCACCGTGAGCACATTGCCCAATGCGAAAGGCGATTTTTACGCGCAAATGGGCATTCTCCGTTCCCTGGTGAATATCAAGGACGTTTCGCTCCTGCCCGATGAGCCGGGCATCACGATGAACCAGGCCTCCATCGGCGGCATGGGTAAGATCAAAATGTCGAAATCGGCCGTCATTTCCCCGGAGATCAACCTGATCGGAAAGACGGTGGACGAAGCCCTTCCGGAGATGGAGAAATATCTGGACGATGCGTATCTGGCACATCTCGAGAAGGTGCGCGTGGTCCACGGCCGCGGGACCGGCGCGCTGCGCAACGGTGTCCACCAGAAACTGAAGAAACTGAAATATGTTAAGGAATTCCACCTGGGCGAATACGGGGAGGGAGACTCGGGAGTCACCATCGTCGTGTTCAAAGAACGGTAATACAAGGAGGGAACTATGGCAGATAAACAAAGAGTGTTGATCGTCGATGACGATGAAAATATCGCGGAACTGATCTCTCTCTATTTGATCAAAGAGTGTTTCGAGACGAAGATCGTTCACGACGGGCAGGACGCGCTGGAAGCGTTCCATGATTTTACACCGCAGATCATCCTGCTGGATCTGATGCTACCCGGCATGGACGGTTATCAGGTGTGCCGTGAGATCCGCAAGACCTCACAGACTCCGATCATCATGCTTTCGGCAAAAGGTGAAGTCTTCGATAAGGTCCTGGGCCTCGAACTGGGCGCCGACGACTATATGATCAAACCTTTCGACTCGAAGGAGCTCGTAGCGCGCGTAAAGGCCGTTTTACGGCGTTTTCCGCAGACGAACGCAGAAACTCCCCAGAACACACAAAAAGGCGAATACGTCGAATATCCGGGGCTCATCGTCAACCTTACGAACTACTCGGTCATTTACCGCGGAAAGAACATCGACATGCCGCCGAAAGAGATCGAACTTTTGTATTTCCTGGCCTCTTCGCCCAACCAGGTGTTCACACGCGAACAGCTGCTGGATCACATCTGGGGCTATGAATATGTCGGCGACACTCGCACCGTCGACGTTCACATCAAACGTATCCGTGAGAAGATCAACGACCATGAAAAATGGGCGCTCTCCACGGTTTGGGGCATCGGTTACAAATTCGAGACACGATAGGAGTCCTGTATGCGGCGGTCATTGTTTACTCGTTTTTTAATTTCATATGTGATCATCGCCGCTGTCGGTTTCATACTGATGGGAACGTTCGGACGGTCTCTGATCACGAACCATTTCCGAAAAGAATTGCAGGAAACTCTCTACGACCAGATCAACTATCTGACCGGCCTGTCCAGGGCGGACGGCGGGTCGGATCCTCTGCTTTCGCTCTTCGGAAAGGCCGAAGAGTTTACGACGGCGGCCGAGGTCAGCGGAAACGAATTCTGGCTCATGGCGCCGGACGGAAGCATTCTGGTCTGCAGCAATACGGCACGGAAGCTCGAAGCATTGCCCGAATTCAATCCCGCGGACAGCGACTCCGCAGGCATCTTCTTCGGAACGTTCTACGATACGTTTTCGTCCAACTATATCAGTCGGTACGCGCCGGTGACCAATGGTTTCACCCGCGCGGGTTATGTGATCGGGCACGCGGACTACAAGCAGGTCGAAACGGAAGTCTCCCTGGTCATGGGGCGCTTCACATCGGCCGCTGCCATCCTTACGGCGATGTTTGCCGCCAGTTTCCTTTTGTTTGAGTTTTTCTACTTCCGTCCCATGAACGCCATCCGCAAAGGCGTCGCCGAGGTCCGCGCGGGGAACCTGTCCCACCGTATCGAACTGAAAGATAAGACGGAGCTGACGGACATCGCCAACACGATCGACTACATGGCGAGTTCCCTGCAGACGTATGGCGAAGACCAGCGAAAGTTTATCGCCAATGTCAGCCACGATTTCCGCTCACCGCTGACTTCCATCAAAGGTTACATCGAGGCGATCCTCGACGGCACCATACCGAAAGAGGCACAGGATAAATATCTCAAGATCGTCCTTAATGAGACCGACCGTCTGAATAAACTGACCCAGGGTCTGCTGGACTTGAATACCATCGATAAGACGGGAGCGCTTCTGCAGTTTACGACCTTCGACATCCTGCACAGCATCAAAAAGATCCTGGCGACCTTTGAAAAACGCTGCAACGATAAGGGCATCACTTTTGAACTGACATTTCCCGCGTCCTCGTTCTACGTTTACGCAGATGTGGATAAGATCCAACAGGTCCTCTACAACCTGATCGACAACGCGATCAAATTTTCGAACCCCGGCTCGGTCATTTTCATCTCCGCCTATATGCAACACGAAAAAGCCTTTATCTCCGTAAAGGATCAGGGTGTCGGCATCCCGGCAGAAAGCCTGCCGAAGATCTGGGAGCGGTTCTACAAATCCGATGCCTCCCGAGGCAAAGACAAAAAAGGCACCGGTCTGGGCCTTTCGATTACAAAAGACATCATCTCCGCGCATAAGGAGAACATCGACGTCATCAGCACCGAAGGCGTCGGCACCGAATTCGTGTTCTCCCTGCAGCCCGGAAAAAAAGAAGAATAAAAAAGCTTTGGCAGCCGGCATTCGGCCGCCAAAGCTTTTTCTTTAGTAGCGTGTGATCTCAAGATTGCTTCCCGCCCCGGTCACTTTTAGTTTCTGATCACAACGAAGGTCCGTCAATGCGGGGTTCCCCGTCACATTGACCGACTTTAACAACCGGTTACTGAAACACCATATCGATGTAAGTTTCGCATTTGCACTCAGATCCAGCGAGGTCAGCAGGTTTTCCTGACACTGTATGGAGTCTATTTCCGGATTCCCGCTTAGATCCAACGAACTTAACTGATTGGAAGCGCACAAAAGATGTGTCAACTTCGGACAGTTATTCAATCTCAGTGCCGTCAGCTGGTTCGAAAAGCAGTAAAGCTTCTCCAGATATGGGTTCATGCATAGATCCAAAGTCGTAAATTGATTATACGCACAATTAATAGAAATCAGGAAGAAATTGGAACTTAGATCGAGTTGCGTCAATTGGTTCGTATGGCATAAGAGCTGCTCCAACTTCGTATTGGCACTCAAATCCAATGTCGTCAGTTGATTTCTCGAGCAATTGAGATCCCTTAATTCAGGGTTGGCACTGACATCCAGCGACGTCAGTTGATTTCCCTCGCAACCGAGACTGACTAATTTCGGGTTCGCACTGACATCCAGCGACGTCAGCTGACCCATAATAGACAGTTCTCTTAAATCCGGATTGTGGCTCACATCCAATTCTGTTATCTCAGTCTCACCGCATTCCAGTATCTGCAGTGAAGTTAAATACTCCACGCCCCTCATGCTTGTTATATGAAAGGTGCTTAGGTTGACCTCCTTCACGTTGCGGATCTCTTCCGGTGATAGATAGTTATCCCGATCCAGGTCGTATTTTTCCAGCAGATAGCCCCGGAACATGGTATCGGGGAAGTTGGTCTTATCCACAGATACATAGCCCTCTCCGGGTGCCTCTGTGGAAGCTTCTGTCGTTGCCTCCGTGGCTTCCTCTGTAGTAACTTCCTCGGTCGCTTCCGTAAGTTCTTCCGTGGATGCCTCTGTGGCCGGTGCTTTCGTCGGCGCTTCTGTGGTCGGCTCCGTCGTCGAAGCAACCACGCTCGTCGACGGCACATACGGCTCTGTAGTCATGCCGATATCTACTCCGTGGTTCGGTTTCCAATAAGTCACTACCAGCAGCATCGCAGCTACTGCCAGGATCGACTCCACCGTTATACGGATAACCGTGGTCGTGTAGCGTTTCTCTTTCGAGCGAACATTCCGGTCCGACTCGTTTCCGCCGAATTCCACAATGGTCTCGTCACCGCCCTCGGCGTTTCTCACGGTAGGTGGGACCACCGGCGTCATGCCCTGTTTCTTCAGGCGATCCATCTCTTTCTCCGAGTATTCGGCTGTCTCAATATATTTCTCTTCGACCTCGCCGATCTCATCCATCAATCGGCGTTCTTCGTCTTTATTGCTCATATAGTAACACCTGCCTTCTTCAAAGCTTCCCGAAGTTTCCCCCGGCTACGTGAAAGGCTGGTCAATACATTGCCCTCTGAAAGGTCTAAAGCTACCGCGATCTCTTTCACCGAGCTACAGTACCAATAGCGACGCATAAAGATACGCTGGTTCTGTAGCGTCAGATCGGCCAGGAATCTATTGAGGACCTCACGGATCACCAGACTCTCCGTGATCTGCTCCTCCCCTCTCGCCATGCGATCCGCAACGCAGTCGCTCAGTTCATCGAGGGCCAATGCGACCTCTCCGCCGCCTCGTTTCAGCGTATGTTCCCGATCCCAACGTTTCAGCGAAAGGTTGCGGGTGATCTTCCCCAAAAAAGTTTTGAGGCAGTTCGGCTTCTTCGGCGGAATAGCCTTCCAGCTCTGGTACAGGGTATCATTGAAGCATTCTTTTGATGTCTCCTGGTCATGCAAGACTGCCATGGCAATGCTTCGGCAATAATTCCCGTATTTGTCGGACGTCTCCACCAGAGCCCTTTCGTTTCGCTGAAAATACAGATCGATGATCTTTCCATCTTCCAACATGCTTTTAACCTTTTCCCATTCAGAGATTTGAACGCCGCCGGCGTTCCATTGCCTTTCATTTATCTACACCGCTTTCTGGGCGAAACCTTACACCGAAAACGAAAGGCATATATATATAATGTGACAACGGGGACGGTTCTTTCTGTCACGGTGACAAAAAGAACCGTCCCCACTGTCACGTTAATCGACCGCGAAATACCCAAAATCCCGCAGCATGTTCTTAAACCACCGGATCGCCTCATCACGGGTACACTCGCCGGTGATGTACGAGTTGACCGCATCTTTCCAGTACACACCGATCAGCTCATCGTACTCGGTCAGATTATCTCCTCTTGCCATGGAAGCGGTCTCAATGAAAACAGGATATACATCCTGTCCACCCAGAATATCCATACAGCCATTCGATTTTTCCATTACGACACGGGATGCAACAGCTGGCTTAATTATTCTACCGTAATCTATGTAACCATAATAAGAGTCATCGCTGAAAGTACCATTCGCCCACTGGTACTGAAGACCCGTTTCGGATGTATCAAGAGTTACATACTCGATCAATTCCCGAACACCCGCCTTCAGTTTCTCATCCTGCAGGACTTTTCTATTGGCGATGAGCCATGTACCGCCCCAGAAGGAAGCAACATTGGGTCGGCAAGCAGCCCACTGTCCATAGGTACCCAAGTTTTGTACATTGCCATAGTCGTCCAACTGATAACCGCAGTGATCAAATAAGGTGTAGTTGATGAGCCAAGAAGGGCCATAGAAACCGAGCACCCTCTTCGGTCCGATCTCTTCCATGTCTGCAAACCAACCTTCATTCCATGGCCTGGTATCGTTGGTGTAATCATTCTGCTTAAGCTTCAAGGCTAAGTCCATAAATGCCTCTCTCTTGGGGTCAATGTACAACTTGCCGTCTACGACCCAGCCATGGTCGGCGCTGTTCTCGACCGCGTTCCAAATATCGAGAGGACCGGATACGATGGCATATCCCTTCTGCTTACACTTCTCGGCTGCCTCAAAGAAAGTATCCCAGTCCGAACCGATCGCCGCTTCGACCGTTTCAGGCTTATCATCGCCAAATACATCTTTTGCAACTTCACGATTGTAGATGAAGGCACAACCATCCCCCTCGTAGCTAAGGCCCACGACCTTACCGTCTCTTCGGGTAACGTCGGCAATATATGACGCAATACCGGCATCTCTGATCTTTTGCTCGACATCGATACCAAGGTCTTCGTATGTGCAAGCATAGGAAGAAGCGGAGCCGGTGGTGTACTTTTTAACGAACGCCGACTCAGCCATGTAGATATCCGGTGTATACTCGTCAGTATCCATCAGGACCTGGTCCAAAGCACTCTGATAAGCGCCGTTATCAGTAGTAACGATCGTGTAGAAAAGCTCATACTCAGCTGCAAAATCCGGGTGCGTTTGAACATACTTCTTAAACATATTCGGCACTTCAGATGTAAACGCCATCACCTCGATTCTCGTCTTCCCGCCTGTTTCATGGGGTGTTTTCGTTTCAGGAACCACATTGGGGTCATCTTCATTGCAATACCGGGAACCCGAGATATCATTTTTCACGTCGGCGATCCATGTGTACAATGCATGACTAAAACTGTAAGTGAGTGTCGTGTTTCCGCCCTCTCTGTATCCTTTGGACCGGAAATAGTTTACCGAATCGCTCTCTCCAAACACAGCCATTTTTATTTCCTTTATAAAGTTTTCTCCCTGAGAGGAAAAACCGGAAACCTCGATTTCTCCCTTCGGGTTCACAGTTACCACAACTGTATCTTCTGCGTCTGTATAGAAGATTTCATCAGCAAGAGTCGCGCAGCAGGCCTTATAAATATCTCCGATGATATAATCGTCCTGGCGGATCAGACGGAGGTCATTTTCCTTTTCGGCTTCCTCCGAGGAGTATTTGGTGATCCGAACGTTTTCACCGGCTCCGGATACTTCAACACCTTCATTTACTTCCAGCGTCCCCAGTTTTGTATTATTCGTCACATCCAGAGAAGAGAGGGCATTTCCCACACATCTGAGAGTTTGCAGTTCACGATTAGCGCTGACATCCAACTCTTCCAGATCCGTTCCTTTGCAAGAGAGGACCGTCAGTTCCGAAAGGTTCTCTATTCCCTTCAAGCTCTTGACGTCCGTATAGTCCACATCCACTTCTGTCGCCTGAAGGATCTCTTCTTTACTCAGGATATCATCTTCATTCTCATCAAACTTATTCCGTACATAATCCCGAAATATCTCATCCGGAAACTGCTTCTCGTTGATCCTTACTGCTTTACGCTCTGCAGCTGTGCTTTCGATCGTGTTCTCCGTCGTACTCTGCGTCGTGCTTTCCGATGTACCCGGCTTTGCGTTCTCCGTCGTACTTTCCGATGCCCCCTGCGTCGTGCTTTCCGGTTTCTTTTCATCGGCGCAGCCACTAAGGATCATTGCCACGGAAAATACCATCACCCATGCAGTTTTTTTCTTTTTCATATTTCTTCCTTTCTCTTCTCTATACCCGAACACCCTTCCCGGATACTCCGGCCGGGATGATCGATCGTTTAGTATTCCTCATAATATAAGGATTTTTCTATATGATTGGATACATCTTTCTCCCATGTATACAGGGAGTTGTTCCATTTGTAAGTAAAAGTCGTGCTTCCTCCTTCCTTATATGCCATAGAACGGAATTCGGACTTCGCTTCATAGCTGGAATAAACAGCCTGATAGGACTCGGAAATAAAAGCATCTTTGTTGGCTATTCCACTGACTGTGACCACGCCTTCCGAATCTACCTTTATGGTTACGACAGAATCTGCGGATACATAGTACTTCTCATCCGCCAAAAGTGCCTGAAAGGCTTTATTAAAATCACTGATGACTTCATCATCATGTTTAATATTCTCATCCTCTTTTTGCATTTTGGCTTCATTCGGATCATGTCTGGTAAGGGTGACAGAACCTCTGGCTCCGGATACCTCAGTATCTTCATTTACATCCAGGGATACCAGTTTTGTATTTTTTTCAACATTCAAAGAAGGCAGCGGATTACTCTCGCAAAACAGAACCTCCAATTTTTTGTTCTCGCTTACATTCAATTCCTCAAGTTCGTTATCGCGGCAGGAAAGAATGATCAGTTCCGGATTGCCGCTTACATCCAGTGATGTCAAACCGAGTCCATTGCAATAAAGAGCTACCAATTTCTTGTTTTTGCTGACATCAACTTCCTTCAGTTGGTTCGGCCCGTACGACCTGTAGTAAGAGGCAAATTCCTCTTCGTCTTCGCCACCCGAGCAGTTGATATAAGTCAGTTCCGGAAGCCATTCAATACCTTTTAAACTCTCGACACCGACTCCGACTAAATTGAGTGTTTTCGTCTTAAGTATCTCTTCTTCATCTAAAACTCCATCTCCGTTATCATCACTATAGCGATAAAGGTAATATCGTAACCGGTCATCCGGGAAAAAAGAAGCCTCGAGGCGCACCGGTATAATACGGGCATTCGATTTATCTGCCGTCTTCTCGACGTTACATCCGCCGAGGGTCATAACAGCTGTCATCGCAGCCAGCAATGTTACTAAACTTTTCTTCATGATCGTTCTTCCTTTCTTTTTCTTTCGATCCGTTCTTATAAGTATTATTACTTCTGTATTATTGCGTTCCCCGAATCACCGATCAACTCGGTCTCTTCATCATCACTCAAAGCCCCGTCATTATTCTCATCAAAATGTATGCTGGCATACTCCCGGAAGATCTCATCCGGAAAATTCTCGGGAATGATCTTGACGCCTTGTGCATTCGGATCGATCACGATCTCTTATCGGATCAAACCCACATCACCATCCACAGAAAGGTCATCCAGATCCGGGTTCGTTCGGATATCGAGTGATGTCAACGGATTACCATTACAATACAATCGGTAGAGTTCCGGATTATGTGAGATGTCCAAATGTTTAATAAAGTTATTCGTGCAACGAAGTTCCCATAACTTGGGGTTGTTCGAGAGATCCAGTTCTGTCAACCGGTTATTGCTACACCAAAAATTAACCAGTTCCGTGTTCTTTGAAACGTCCAAAGATGTTAACAGATTGTCATCACACTCCAAAGTCAGAAGTCCCGGGTTTGCAGTCACATTTAAACTCGTCAAGCGGTTTTCGAAGCATGACAGACTTCTCAAATACGGATTTGCTGTCACATCCAAACTCGATATTTGATTACAAAAGCAATCCAAAACAGTGAGTTCCGGATTCTTAGAAACATCCAAATCGGTCAATCGGTTACCGCAGCATCGGAAGTCATCCAGATTCCGGCTGGCCGATACATCCAAACTAGAAATTTGATTAAAAGCGCAATCGAATAAAATAAGCTTGGTATTTGATCTCACATCCAGCGCAACTAAGAGGTTGCTGCGGCAATCCAGTTCTTCCAGCGCCGGGTTCCGAGAAACATCCAAACGCGTCAATTGATTCTCTTCACAATCTAACTTCACCAGATTCGGGTTATGGCTAACATCCAATTCCGTCAGCTGATTAAACTCGCAAGTTAACACCTCCAACGCCGGGTTATGGGTAACATCCAGTTTTGTGAGATTATTGAAATCACATTCCAAAGATTTGAGATTGGGGAAATACTCGATGCCGGTCAGATCGCCGATCTCATACCCACTATATGTCCAAGATGTTTCCTGCTGATCGAGATAGATTATATCGTAGGCTCTTACGGAAGTGACCGCTGCAGCTTCGCTCTCGGAGAGTATTCCATCTCCGTTTTTATCCATTTGACTCAAAACCATTTTTCTGAAAGTCGCATCCGGAAAATGCTTCTCGTCGACCGGAATCCCTTGGGACACTTCGGCCGTCACATTTTCCGTGGTCGGCTCAGCACTCGAAGGAGTCTCTGTCCGGCTTGCCGTTGTCGGATCCGGTTCAACATTCACCGCCTCCGTCGAAACGACCTCCCGGGGTTCCTCCGTCGTCTGTGCAGTCGCCTCGGCTGTCTCCTCGGTAGTATCTTCTTCGGCGGTCTTTTTCTCCGTTGTCGCTCTCTCAGTCGAAGGCTCTGCGATCGTAGTCACTTCTGCTTCGGTATCCTTCACCGTCGCTTCTTCCGTGGCCTCTCCCGATGTTTTATCATTTTCCGTTACCGTAACGCTTTCACCTGTAGGGGCAACATCTTTTGCTTTCGTGCATCCTCCCATGGCCAGAACCACGGATAATGCAGTCATTGAAACTAAATTCCTTTTTCTCATGGTGTTTTCCTTTCGTATTTATGATCGCCTTGCGACGCCTCTCTATTATAATACTACCTTTTTCCCCCCCATTCTTACAAGCATGTTCAGATAAACGTAATAGGGATTCATATAAACGTAAGATTTACGTGACAAAGGGCGTGACAAAGGGGACGGTTCTTTCTGTCACGTCTTTGACTTCCAATGCAGCCGATGCAACTGCCCGGTCTCATTGAGGCCGGCAAAATTCTGTTTGCGAAGTGCCTCGTACAGAACGATGGCCACGCTATTCGAAAGGTTAAGCGAGCGGATCTCCCCGACCATCGGGATGCGGATGCAGGTCGCCTCGTAGTTTATGAGGATCTCCTCCGGAATGCCGGCGCTCTCCTTACCGAACATGATGAAATCATCGGGGCCGTAGTCGGGCTCGGTGTAGACCTGATGCGCCTTCGTGGTCGCCATGTAGATGCGGGCGCCCGGGTTTTTCGCGAGGAAATCGTCGAAACTGTCGTAGACCGAAAGTTTCAGATCCTTCCAGTAATCCATGCCTGCGCGGCGCAAATGCTTCTCGTCGAGCGAGAAGCCGAGCGGCCGGATCAGGTGCAGGTGCGTATCCGTCGCAACGCAGGTGCGGCCGATATTGCCCGTGTTCGCGGGGATCTCCGGCTCCAAAAGTACGATATTCATGGACTGCCTACCTCTGCTCCTGCTCCAAACGCTGTACAAAGCGTTCTAAGCGTCCCAGAGCCTCTTTTAAGTTCTCGATGGAATATGCGTAGGACAAACGCAAAAAGCCCTCTCCGCAGTCTCCAAACGCCGTTCCGGGCACGATGGCTACCTTCTCTTCCTTCAGGAAGCGGGTCGCGAACTCATCGCTGGACAGTCCGAAGCGGGCAATACTGGGAAATGCGTAGAATGCGCCGTAGGGCTCAAAGCACTGCAGACCCATCTCATGCAGACGGCTCAGTACAAAGTGGCGGCGCTGGTCATATGCGTCACGCATGCGTGCAACATCTTCGTCGCCGTTTTTGAGTGCTTCGATCGCCGCATACTGGCTGGTGGTCGGCGCACACATAATTGCGAACTGGTGGATCTTCGTCATCTGCTCCAGGATATACTGCGGTCCTGCAGCGTAGCCGAGACGCCATCCTGTCATCGCGTAGGCTTTGGAGAAGCCGTTGATCAGAATGGTGCGCTCACGCATGCCGGGCAGAGAAGCGATGGAAACATGCTCTCCGAGGTAAGTGAGTTCGGAGTAGATCTCGTCCGAGATCACGAAAAGATCCTTCTCGATGAT
>JAFZPG010000073.1 GCA_017550425.1 Lachnospiraceae bacterium
ACTCTCATGTTCAATCTTTCTGACATCAGACAAACTTAGCGTTCATCGTTCCTGTCTTTACTGTTTCTAGGTTTGCTTATTTCTAAGCTGTTCTCAATCTTTTAATTCTCTTTTGAATTTTCAAGGTTGGAGTATACTATTTGATTGTCAAGGTGCTGTTCACTTCGTTCGTTCCTCTTTTCAGAGGTGTTCTCGCGGCGAACTTCTAAATATTACCATGCTTCCATTTAAATGTCAACACCTTTTTTTAAAATTTTTCAAACTTTTTTTCTGAGTCTTCATTCGGTGCTCGAATACATGATTCCTATCCTTCCATATATAAAGACCGCCCTGTGGAATTTCGTCCAACAGAGCGGTCAATATGTTATTTTGTTTCGTTTTCACACCACTCTTTAAACTGAGTGTTGATCACCTCATAAACATTTCCGTAATCCTTCGGGTTTTCAAAAAATATATCCAAATACTCTAAGTATGCATCGCCCTTACCCATCTGAGTTAGTCTGCTGCAGAGTTCACTCACCGCCTCGTGTTGTTTATGTAGTGTTTTGATTTCATCATCAGACAGGTTCGGGAGGAAACCGGCTACCGGACCAACTCCGCGTGCATTTGCATACTCCGTCCATTCGAGCCACGCCGTCTCATTTTCCTTTTTCCAATTGACTAGAGATGCCAGTTTGGGATCGGAATAACATACTCCGAGCACCTGAACAGCCAATTCTCTATACGGAGATGAAGCTAAAACCCCCGTTGATTTTGAAACAGATGAGGCGAACAAATCATGAGTTAATATATATGGTGTATACCCCTCCAGTTCCTTGTTTTGGTATAACGGTCCGTCAGGAATGTAAACCAATGTGTTTTCCGGGATCACACTATCCGGAAGTCCATTTGAAACACCAGTTACAATACGTCCCGCTTGGAAATCCTTATAAATCTGCTGTAAGAGGTTCTTCAAGTCATTATCTCTCGTCAAATCCACAAATTCATTTAAATTCAGATCGTAATACGCAGCATTGATCATTTTGCAGTTTAATAATCCAAGTGCAAAAGGGTATCCAAAGATTTGGGTCGAAATAATCGGTTCGTCATCAGCATGCATATTCAGCAACTGATGCAAGGATTCATAGGATCCATCAAATATTGTTTCAAATGAATCCTTATACTTGTTGTTCACATACATATACGACGCCTTAAAAAGCCGTGTTCCAGTCAGACTGATCGACCTTAAGGGAACATTGTATATCTTTCCGTTTACTGTGACACTCTTCCATTCTGCCTCGCCGTAATTCTTCCAGAGTTCCTGCCCCTCTTCCGTGGAAAGATAGTCATTTAACGGATACAGATTTTTTTCCACAAAGGCAGTACCATCATAGGTTCCTCGACTCCAGAAGCCGGCGGGCACGATGTCCGGTGCAAGTCCTTCCTCTTTCAACTGCTCCAGCAAATTAATATAATCTTCACCGGTAACATCAGAAACAGGGGTAAGTTCAACAATACATCGGATGCCCTTTTCTTTAAGCACTCGGTTCACTTCACCTATGGCTTCCTCTGAAACATAATTAAAGTAGTGATTTACCCATACCAGATGGGTATAACCGTCTGCATCGACTCTCGTAGCCTCCTCTGCCATCGAAGATGAGCTTTCACCAACAGTTGATTCTGCTGGAATAATTGTTGTGTCAGGAATAACAGCACTAGTTATCGGCTCAGTTTCCGTTTGATCCATTTTGCAAGCCGTAAGAATAAGCAGCAAGAGCATCCATAGATAGATATTTATCTTTCTGATCATAACTCTCCCTTTTCTAAAGTTTCATCAATTGCGAGTGTTCAAATATAGCATCAAGGGTTCGATGTTATATCAAGCGTAAGATCATCAAAACCGCTATGATGACCACTAACCCAAAAATCATGATCCGATATTACTCTATAATATTCTCTTGACGAGATAAAAGGAACAGAAACGGTCCAAGACCCACTACCTCCTCCAGCAAGATTCGTTGTTCCAAATTCCTCCAAAGCAAAATCATACCAATAAAATACTGCATTTACAGTCACATCTGCGCTCATGCTGGATGTCCAGGATGTTGAACTTGAGGATTTTCGATCACTACTGATATAGTTTTTTCCTTTTATCGTTACACCATAAAGCGTAGAAGTTACCTCGTTATCATACGCATATGCCATGATACCGAATGCCGAAATCGCCAATGCGAACACAACAACGATTGCGATAGTTTTTTTGTGTCTCTCCATAATGTAAACCTCCTATTCTTTTTCTATATACTCTATTGTATTAGTTCAAACTAAAAGACTTCATACGATCCCTTGTGTTCTCTCAACCCATTGGACTCACCCCCTTACCATAATGAAAGATGCAGATAAGCAAAAACATCTATGTATTATTATATGCAACTGTATTGATACTCACATTTTCTTATATACTATGATATCACCCCCCTCTGTCCCTTGTCAATAGTCTTTTTGTATTTTTAAATTTTTTTGTAAGAGAGGCATCCCCGCACATTTCTGTGCGGGGATGCCTCTCTTATCAATAAAATAGTCTCTTTTTCTTATGTCTTACTTATCCTGCTTTTTGTTTTTCTTAGTAACGCGGATAACGACATAAACCACTACGGCGATGATCAGGATGATCAAGAGCCAGATGAAGATACACAATCCGAGGGGCTGCGGACAGAAGTGACAGAGCGGACACTTATCATCCTTCTCAGGTTCAGGCGCCACGGTCGTTGTTTCTTCGGTAGGCTTCGTAACTTCCGGCTGCGTTTCGGTCGGCACGGGCTGGGTCGGGTTCGAGATCTCCGTCGTTTCGAAAACCAAAGTCTGCGAATACTCTGAGAAAACGTCATCCAGTCCGGGCTGATCGCAACGATAACGAACGCGAAGTTCGATCGGCGTGTTCGCGTCGATCTTCGGATGTGCTTCGTTCATAAGTGTTAAAAGGGCACACTCCATCTCACCGGGTTTGATCTCCCAGTCACTGTTACCCATGCCGGTCCACTCGGCGTCGCCCTTTACACGCGCAAACGTTTCGATCACGATGCCTCCGCCATTTGCCTCGACCTCGACCGATTTCTTCATCAGATCATCGGGAACGGTCAATGTATAGGCAACGATCGGGTTTCCGTTGAACTCTTTATCGGTCATCCGAAGGTTCGTGATCACCGGTGCAGGAATGTCCTTCGCTGTGAGCGGCTCATACTTCTTCGCGTCCTTACCACAGCTGGCGATATCCGACCAATCCGAGAATGTATACCGATCGTCTTCACCGTCTTTGCGCAAGGTAAATACAAAGCGAACGCGAACATACATGGTATGTTTGGAGAAATCGATCTTGAGGCACTCTTCATCATAATCATAGGTATACTGATCTTCTCTCAGCTGATCCTTAACGCCGATATATCCGGTTTCCGGATTCCCGTTCCATCGGTCATCATTCGGGAGGCCACGGAATACCCAGGAATCATTGACCGTTTCCGTAATGTTTCCGGCGCCGTAATCGACGCCATCCCAATCGCTGTAATGGTAACCGCCATCGCTGTCACGGCCCAGGCCGTGGGTCGGGTCGCCGTCCCAATACTTATTGTAATGCCAGCCGGATACAGAGTCGTTTACGTCATCCAGCGCCCAGTCAAACTGGACGTTTACCCAGCCGTCCGTAAGACCGAACTGCGCCCAGAATGCTTCCTTATCTTCGGCTTCGTCCTTCTTCGTGAAAAACTCGGAGATAACCGTCGGTACACTGTAGGTCAATGTACAGGTCGTCGGGGAATCGTTTCCCTCCATCCACTGAATCGATACATGTTCCGGTTTCAGGGATTTAAACGTGTCTTCGTCCACGACCGATGCGCTGACCGAAGTTGCAAGCGACAGCAACATGATCACTACCATCAGAAATGATATCCGTTTTTTCATAGGTGCCTCCTTCTCGTACATCACGTATCTTTACGTGCTTATAAGATCTATTTTTCAGGAATGGATCGGAAAATGCCGTCACACGAAACATTCCTCGGAACTAACACTATAATTATAGCGTATTTTCCGAGGAATTAAAAGAGGAAATATAAATTTTTAGAATTATTTTACGGATTTTCTTATTTGTCAGCCACAAGGCAGTTCGAACCAAAATACAACGCCTGTGTCTGTATTGTACGCGCCGCATTTGCCGTGGTGACGATCCATGATCGCCTTAACGATCGAAAGGCCGATGCCATGGCCGCCATACTCGCGGGTGCGTGCCTTATCCACTTTGTAGAATTTCTCCCAGATGCGGTCGATCTCCTCTTCCGGGATGGGCTTTCCGGTGTTGGATACGCTGACGCGGACATTTCCGTCCTTCGTTGTAGTATCAATGACGATCTCCCGCTTGCCGGCGAGGTGATTGATCGCATTGGAGATATAGTTGGTCAATACTTCTTCGATGCGGTACTCGTCGCCCATTACGTATACAGGATCATGCTGCCGCACAATGACCAGAGCCTTCTTCTTCGTCAGTTCGATCTCCTGGGCACTTACAACGCCGTTGATCAGTTCGGTAATGTCGAAGCGGCTGATATCCAGCATGTTCTGCCCCGCCTCGATCTGATTCAGGCTCAGCAGCTGGCGCACCATGCGATTCATCTTCTGCGCCTCGTCCACGATGACGTTACAATAGTCGCGCACGCTCTCGGGATCGTCAGTGACGCCCTCGCTGAGTCCCTCGGCATACCCCTGGATCAGCGCGATCGGCGTCTTCAGCTCGTGCGAAACATTGGAGATGAACTCCGTCCGCTGCTGCTCGATCTCGTTTTTCTTCTCGATGTCGTTCATCAACTCGAGGTTCGCCGTCTTGAGTTCCAACAGCGTATGTTCCAACTTCTCGGACAATGCATTCATGTTCTGCCCGAGCACTCCGATCTCGTCCTTCGAGTTACCGATATACTTCGCGCTAAAGTCCATCTCCATCATCTGATTGGAAATGTCTGTGAGTCGCGTCACGGAGCGGGTCGCCTGGCGCATGACGAGGAAGATCAGTATGCCACCGATCAAAAAGCCGCCCAGACCTACATAGATATAGAAGGACTGCACGATCTTGATGTTGTTGCGGACGTCCGCCACGGTCATCGAAACGAGGAACTGGAAGCCGTCGGCGCCGCCCCATCCGTCGATGTGATTATTGTCCGAGGATGACTCGGCATTATAACGAATCGTGTAGTTCTCTTTTGTAACGATCGTGTTCGAATCCTCGCGGCGGCTCTGCATCGCAAATGTCCGCTTCAGGTTGTTCAAACGTGATTTCATGTAGTCAGCGTCAACGTCCCGGGATGCGATGCGCAACGTCTGAAGCTGCGATCCGTAAGCCGGGTGGACACGTTGAAACGTGGTTTCCATATATACGGAGATACCGTACTGTTCCTTGATAAAGTCCAGATACTCCTGATAGTAGGCCTCTTCCTCCTGGAATAGTTCAGAAAAAGATGTCATGCCTTTGATGCGGTCATTGGTCCCGGAATCCATCTCCAGCAGATCCTGACACACCGATTCCATCAGATTGCTCTTTCTCTCCAGCGCATAAGGCGCGAGAAACTGCCGGAATACAAAATACGTTCCGACATAGACTACGGCCAAAACGACGAGGAACAGCACAGTAAATCGAAAACGCAGTGTATTTCTGTACTTCATGTTTACCTCGATTTACGGATTCAAGTCAAATTTGTAGCCCATGCCCCAGACGGTCTTGATATAGTTTCCCTTCTCGCCCATCTTGCTGCGCAGTTTCTTCACGTGCGTATCGATGGTACGGACATCGCCGAAATAATCGTAATCCCATACGAAATTCAGGATCTTCTCTCGGGACAATGCGATCCCCTGGTTATCCAGGAAGAACGCCAGAAGTTCAAACTCTTTAAAGCTCAGATCGATCGGATTGCCGTCGATCGTTACGGAATGCGCGCTCTTATTCAGCACGATGCCGCCCACCTCGATCACGTCGCCGTTCGAAACGGTGCCCGTGCGGCGCAGGAGGGCATTGACCCTGGCCATCAGGATCTTCGGGCTGAACGGTTTGGTAACGTATTCATCCACGCCCAGTTCAAAGCCTTTCAGCTCGTCACGCTCTTCGCTCTTCGCCGTGAGCATGATGATGGGCACCTTCGAGTACTGACGGATCCACTTCGTCACTTCCCAGCCGTCCATATTTGGCATCATCACATCCAGCAGGATGAGGTCAATGTCTTTATTCTCAAAGAAGATATCGATGGCTTTCGCGCCGTCTTCGGCTTCGATCACCTGAAAACCTTCCTTCACCAGAAAGTCGCGCAACAGTTTGCGCATCCGGGTCTCATCATCCACTACCATGATCTTCGGCTGGTCCATAACGGTTCCTCCTTTATTTACGGGTCATTCGGGACCGAGGGGGTCCCTATTCTTATTCTAAACGCGCGATATGTTCAAATTGTGAACAAACCGTGGAAGTATTATGCATTTTGCAGGACCAGTCCGTAACCTCCGGCCGGGATGTCACAAACGAACTCCAGAATGCCGGCGGAATTCGCCACGCGGCGATAACGCTGGATCTTATCGGTTTCATCGTAAATGAATACGGTAAAGGAAACCAACGGAGTAAGGCCAGTGAGCGTCAGTTTCACCTGAAACTCCTCGTCGCGCGCGGTGTTATCGAGCAGCGCCGCCGCCCGCCCGTCCATGCGCTTTACGACCGCATGGTCCTCGCCGTATTCGGCAACATAAGCGATGTCCGCGGGCGTGATCTCCGACGCAACACGATCCACATTCGGCACACAGGCCTTGATATCTTCCGCGTTCTCCGCCTTGCGGATGACGCATACTACGATGGTTTTATTCATGATCTGCTATCCTCTACACTTTCTATCTGCCAGTCTATGGTCGTAAGACCATGTTCTTTCAAAAATTCATTGGCCTTGCTGAAATGCCGACACCCGAAGAACCCGCGGTACGCCGAGAGTGGCGACGGATGTGGCGCCGTAAGCACCAAATGGTTCGGGTTCGTGATCATCTTCCGCTTCTCCTGCGCGGGTTTTCCCCACAGCATGTAAACGATGGGACGGTCGACCTGCTCGAGGCCCCGGATCACCGCGTCGGTGAACATCTCCCAGCCCTTACCCTGATGGGAAAATGCCTGGTGTGCCCGCACGGTCAGCACCGTATTCAGAAGGAGTACTCCCTGGTCCGCCCATTTCTTCAGGCAGCCGTGGTTCGGGATGTAACAGCCCAGATCCTCCTGCAATTCCTTATAGATATTTACCAGGGACGGCGGGATCTCCTGCCCGACCTGTACGGAAAATGACAGGCCGTGCGCCTGGCCGATGTTGTGGTACGGGTCCTGCCCCAGGATCACTACCTTCACCTTAGACAGCGGCGTGAAATGGAACGCATTGAAGATGTCGTGCGCCGGCGGATACACCGTGTGCTCCTGGTACTCGCGACAGACGAACTCGTATAATTCTTTATAGTAGGGTTTCCGGAATTCCGGGGAAACCACCGAAAGCCAGTCATTTTGGATCGATGCCACAGTCTTACCTCACGCTTTTGTTCCGATCGGACATGGAAGACGGCGTCCGTTTTCCGGACGCGCACGCATTGCCCGTGATCCTTTCTTTAGTGTATCACACCCCACCCCAAAAAGCAACAAAACAGCCTGTCGTTTTCACGACAGGCCGTCTCGTTTATCGATGTTTTTTCAAATCTTATTTGAAAGGATTCTCTGTAGGATACATCATACCTGCAGGCTGATTGAAGTTGATGTCTTCCATCGGAACGCCGAGGTACTTGAATACTTCGAACAGAGCCTTACCATGGTGACCGAAGGTTACGGCGCCGTGGTGAGGGAAGTTCTTCTCGATCAGAACGTGACGATAGAAACGTCCCATTTCCTTGATCGCGAATACGCCGATACCACCGAAGGAACGGGTAGCAACCGGGAGAACCTCGCCGTGTGCAACGTAAGCGCGGAGCTTGGTGTCAGCGGTGCTCTGCAGACGGAAGAAAGTGATGTCGCCGGGAGCGATATCGCCTTCCAGAGTACCCTGGGTAACTTCCTCAGGCAGTGCTCTTGCCATGATGAGCTGATACTTCATGTCGCAGAAAGCAAGCTTCTTGGAGCAGGTGTTACCGCAGTGGAAGCCCATGAAAGTATCCTGATGTGTGTAGTCGAATTTGCCCTTGATGGACTCTTCGTACATATCCTTCGGAACGGAGTTGTTGATATCGAGCAGTGTAACGATGTCTTCGGATACGCAGGTACCGATGAACTCGGAAAGTGCGCCGTAGATATCTACTTCACAGGATACCGGGATACCGCGACCGGTCAGACGGCTGTTAACGTAGCAAGGTACGAAACCGAACTGGGTCTGGAAAGCGGGCCAGCACTTACCTGCGATCGCAACGTACTCACGATAACCCTTGTGAGCCTCAACCCAGTCAAGGAGTGTCAGTTCGTACTGAGCGAGCTTCGGCAGGATCTCAGGCTTCTTGTTGCCTGCGCCGAGTTCTGCAGCCATGTCAGCAACAACTTCCGGAATACGAGGATCGCCTTCGTGCTTCTTGAAAGCTTCGAACAGATCGAGTTCGGAGTTCTCTTCGATCTCAACGCCAAGGTCATAGAGAGCCTTGATCGGTGCATTACATGCAAGGAAGTTGAGCGGACGAGGACCGAAACCAATGATCTTCAGTTTGGAAAGACCAACGAGTGCGCGAGCGATGGGCAGGAAATCGTGCATCATATCCGCACATTCCTCAGCGTCGCCTACCGGATACTCCGGGATGTAAGCCTTCGTGTTACGAAGCTTCAGGTTGTAGCTTGCATTCAGCATACCGCAGTAAGCATCGCCACGGCCGCCGATCAGGTTGTCCTGGCTCTCCTCTGCAGCTGCGCAGAACATCTTAGGTCCGTCATAGTGCTTAGCCAGCAATGTCTCGGCGATCTCAGGTCCGAAGTTTCCGAGATATACGCAAAGTGCATTACATCCTGCCTTCTTGATATCTTCCAGAGCCTGTACCATGTGGATCTCACTCTCTACGATGCAGATCGGGCACTCATAGATATCAGCAGCATCATACTTCTTGGCATATGCAGCAACCAATGCCTTTCTTCTGTTGACAGCAAGTGACTCAGGGAAGCAGTCACGGCTTACCGCAACGATACCAAGTTTAATTTTGGGAACGTTATTCATGTGTATGAATCCTCCTGTTTTTTATGTTCCGAGACGCGCTCTTCTCCCCTTCCCAACGGTTCGTATGTCCGGATGGTAATCAAGCGCATTTCTTCTGAATAACATTATAGCGGGAAGTGCTGAAAAAATCCAGTCATTTCCCGCCATAAATTTGATTATTTTTTGCTTATTTTTTCAATTGACTTACGCAAGTTCCTCGTAGAGAGGGTATTTATCGGTCAATGTCTTTACCAAAGCCTTAGCAGACTCCTGATCGTTGTCGATAACGGCCAGTTTGATCGCCTCTGCGATGGTCACCATATCCTCAGGCTGCATGCCGCGCGCGCTGACTGCAGCAGTTCCGAGACGGATACCGCTGGTTACGAACGGTGATGCAGGATCGTTCGGGATGGCGTTCTTATTGCAGGTGATATTTGCCGCGTCGAGAAGCTTCTCGGTTGCCTTACCGGTAACGCCGAGGTTAAGCAGATTTACGAGCATCAGGTGGTTCTCTGTACCGCCGGATACCAGGTTGAAGCCACGCTCCATCATAGCCTTAGCCAGAGCTGCGCTGTTCGCCTTAATACGTGTCTGGTACTCCTTAAATTCAGGAGACAGAGCTTCCTTGAAGCTTACAGCCTTCGCAGCGATCACGTGCATCAGAGGTCCGCCCTGGATGCCGGGGAATACTGCCTTGTTGAAGTTGAAGCGCTCATTGACCTCGTTAGAGCACATGATCATACCACCGCGCGGTCCGCGAAGGGTCTTATGTGTGGTCGTGGTCGTGATGTGAGCGTAAGGGATGGGGCTCATGTGAAGGCCGGTCGCTACCAGACCTGCGATATGAGCGATATCTGCCATCAGCACTGCGCCGACTTCGTCTGCGATCTCGCGGAAACGCTTGAAGTTGATCTCGCGAGGATATGCGGAAGCACCGCAAACGATCATCTTAGGCTTGCACTCGAGGGCAATGCGGCGAACCTCATCGTAGTCAATGAAACCGTCATCATTTACACCGTAAGGCACGCAGTTGAAATACTTACCGGACATGTTGACCGGGCTTCCGTGGGACAGATGGCCGCCGTGCGCCAGGTTCATACCCATGTAGGTATCGCCGGGGTTCAATACAGCGAAGAATACGGCCATGTTTGCCTGTGCGCCGGAGTGCGGCTGCACGTTCACATATTCGCATCCGAAGAGTTCCTTCGCTCTCTCACGTGCCAGCTCCTCTACAACGTCTACGCACTCGCAACCGCCATAGTAACGCTTACCCGGATATCCTTCGGCGTACTTATTCGTAAGGGGGCTGCCCATGGCTGCCATAACTGCCTTACTTACGAAGTTCTCCGAAGCGATCAACTCAATGTGACTGTTCTGACGGGAAACCTCCGCCGCGATCGCTGCGGCGATTTCGGGATCCGTCTTCTTGATTTCATCAAAAGAATACATAAGGTCTCCTTTATATAATTTAAATATTTAATCCAGTTTCAAACGGGACAGTGCCTGATGGTATTGTTTCCAGACGTGATCATGGTACTCGGCATCGTCGTATTCACGCGCGCACTCTTCCACGGCCAATGTCATGTAATAATACAGGTCGTACCAACGCAGTCTGCGGCGCTCCTGGGCCGTGAACGGCTCTTCGCGCTGATAGCCGCGCAGGAAGGACTGTTTCAAGTGTTCGCTGCGGAAACCGCGTTCGATCAGGGGATCCGCCCAGAGGCAGCGCTCCCAGTCGATGATGGCCACGATCTTATCCTCGCGGATGAAGACATTGCCCGCCCAGAGATCCGAGTGGACCAGGCGCGGCTCGGTCACGGCGTTGAACGCCTCCTCGTCGCTCTCCAGCAGACGGTAGAATACGTTTTCATCCAGACCAAACTCCACGTTGTAGTGCTTCGCGTCCGCGATGATATCCTCCAGCATACGGGAGAACGCTTCGTACCAGGTCTCCTTCTGTCGGCGCTCCTGTCCGAAATATCCGAACAGATGTCCTTTGATCTCGTTGATATAGCGGTTATACATTCCGATCTGCTCATCGATCCGGTTGCGGACATCCTCCGACAGCTGCGTCTCCACCAGATGATAGTTGGAGGCGTTGATGTACTGCATGAAGAAATAATCCGACGGGCACGAGGTATGAGCGGCGTCGAAATAATACAGATCCGGCACCGGGACGGCCGTGTGACGCTTGATCTTCTGCATCACACTGACCTCGGTGTACATTATGTTTTTTTCATAGCGCAAGACACGTTCATCGTCGCAAGGAGCCACCTTCAAAACAGCCCGGCGGCCGTCCGGTACCTCGATCAGATAAACTGCATTAAAGGAACCGTCATCGATCGCCTGGACGCTGATGGGCTTTACGCCGAACGCGTTCTTCGTAATATGCTCGAGGAGCGACTGCTCCACTTTATATTTCGTAGCGCTTTTCATGGATCACTCTACCTCTTAAACAGGGTATGCGTTATTCTTGGTATCTGCTGCGGTCGGGTCGATCTTCTCTTTCTGAGCTTCTCTGTACTTGAAGAAATCAACGGCAACCTGCGGGAACAGTGCGTAGGAAAGAACATCCTCGTCCTGCATCTTGTACTGGGACATCTCGGACTCGATCTTATCGAGCTCTGCAGGGATCAGATCTGCCGGACGGCAGGTGATCGGCTTCTTATCCTGGATGACCTTCTTCTGAACTTCCGGATTGAAAGGCTTTACGGTCTGGCCATATTCGCCGGACAGAACTGCCTTCGTCTCCTTCGTCGCCATCTTATAGCGCTCGCCCAGGAGAACGTTGAAGACTGCCTGTGTACCTACGATCTGGGAAGAAGGAGTTACAAGAGGCGGCTCACCGAGGTCCTTACGAACCAACGGGATCTCACGAAGCACGTCGTAGTAACGGTCTTCCGCGTTATGCTCCTTCAGCTGGGAGATCATGTTGGAAAGCATGCCACCCGGAACCTGGTACAGGAGGGTCTTGATATTAACACCCATAACCTTCGGATTCAGCAGACCGCTCTCAAGAGCAGCGTCACGCTGCGGGCGGAAGTAATCCGCGATCTCAGCGAGAAGGTTCTGGTCATAACCGGTATCGTAAGGAGTACCCTTAAAGGTCTCTACCATAACTTCGGTCGCCGGCTGGCTGGTACCCAGTGCAAACGGAGACATCGCGGTATCGATGATATCTGCGCCTGCCTCGACCGATTTGAGGTAAGTCATGCTGGCTACACCGGAAGTATAGTGTGTATGCATCTGAAGCGGGATCTTCGTAGCGGATTTGATCGCGGTAACCAGTTCGGTCGCCTTATACGGAAGCAAAAGTCCTGCCATATCCTTGATACAGATGGAGTCTGCTCCCATCTCCTCGATACGCTTTGCCATGGTTACCCAGTAATCCAGGGTGTAAGCGTCGCCCAAGGTGTAGGAAAGCGCGATCTGAACGTGACCGCCTTCCTTACGGGAAGCATTGACCGCTGTCTGAAGGTTACGAAGGTCGTTCAAACAGTCGAAAATACGGATAATGTCGATACCGTTTGCGATGGACTTCTGTACGAAGTACTCAACCACATCATCGGCATAGTGACGATATCCCAAGATATTCTGGCCGCGGAACAACATCTGCAGCTTCGTGTTCTTGAAGCCCGCGCGGAGCTTACGAAGACGCTCCCACGGATCTTCCTTCAGGAAACGAAGGCAAGCATCGAAGGTCGCGCCGCCCCAGCACTCTACGGCATGATAGCCGACCTGATCCATTTTATCGATGATCGGGAGCATCTGCTCTGTCGTCATACGCGTTGCGATCAATGACTGATGCGCGTCACGAAGAACGGTCTCCATGATCTTAACAGGCTTTTTCTGAATCTCTGTTTCTGCCATTTTATTTCTCCTTCTAATCAAAACTTACCAAAGATAGCCATGAAGGTACCTGCCGCAACGGCCGTACCGATAACACCGGCTACGTTCGGACCCATCGCATGCATGAGCAGGAAGTTCGTCGGATCTGCTTCCGCGCCGACCTTCTGCGAAACACGCGCCGCCATCGGCACCGCAGATACACCGGCGGATCCGATGAGAGGATTGATCTTTCCATGCGTCAATACGCACATGAGTTTGCCGAACATAACGCCGGCCCACGTACCAAATGCGAATGCGATCAGACCGAGAGCTACGATCTTAAGTGTGCTCACATTCAGGAACGCCGCCGCACTCGTTGTCGCGCCTACGGAAGTGCCCAAAAGGATAACAACGATGTACATCAGCGCGTTGGAAGCGGTTTCGGTCAGCTGGCGAACGACGCCGCACTCCTTAAACAGGTTACCCAACATCAGCATACCTACCAGAGGAGCCGTGGTGGGAAGGATCATACAAATAACGATCGTAACGATGATCGGGAACAAAATCTTCTCCAGTTTGGAAACATGGCGAAGCTGATCCATTTTGATCTTACGTTCTTTCTCTGTGGTGAACAGTTTCATGATCGGCGGCTGAATGATCGGAACCAGTGACATATAGGAATATGCCGCAACCGCGATCGGGCCCATCAGGCTCGTCTGTCCTAATTTTCCTGCCAGGAAAATGGATGTAGGGCCGTCCGCTCCGCCGATGATGGAGATCGCTGCGGCCTCCATACCGTTGAAGCCCATCGCCAAAGCGATGAAGTATGCTGCGTAGATACCAAACTGCGCCGCCGCTCCTAAGAAGAAACTCATAGGATTGGCGATCAGGGGACCGAAGTCCGTCATGGCACCGACGCCCATGAAGATGAGGGAAGGCAGGATCGCCCACTCATCCAGTTTGAAGAAGTAATGTAATAAACCGCCTGCTGTCTCAAGGCCGTTTTCATCGATACCCGGCTCTGCCATAATATTCGGATAGATATTTACCAGCAGCATACCGAACGATATGGGGATCAGGAGCAAAGGCTCATATTGTAATTTGATCGCGCAAAACAAAAGCAGACACGCGACCAGGATCATTACATAGTTACCCCATGTCAGGTTGAAAAAGGCCGTCTGATGCAGGAGGTTATTGAAAATATCAAGCATGATAACCTCCGTATTCCGTCACACCTCGTGACGGGTCCATTTATTAGTTCAAAGTGGCGAGAGTTGCGCCTGCTTCCACCATATCGCCGACTGCACAGTCGATGGATGCCACGGTACCATCCTCGGGAGCAACCACCGGGATCTCCATCTTCATGGCTTCCAGAATGATGACAGCGTCGCCCTTCTTTACGGAGGCGCCTACACTAGCTTCGATCTTAAAGATCTTACCTGCTGCGCCGGCTGCGACTTTGATCGAGCCTGCGCCTGCTGCTGCAGCGGGTGCTACTGCCTTAGCGGGAGCTGCGGGTGCTGCTGCGGGAGCCGCTGCCTTTACGGGAGCTGCTGCCTTCGCAGGTGCTGCGGCGGGAGCGCTGGTAGCGCCGGTCTCTTCTACAGATACCTCATAAGAAACACCGTTAACGGTGATGATATAGTTCTTCATGATAATTCTATTCTCCTTGTATAATTATGACTTCTTCCAACGACTGTCGACCCTGCGGACCGAACGAACGACAAAACCGTTCGTGGATGTGGTCCCCATCGATGCGGCGATCGCTGCCGTGATAACGGCGATCAACTGGGTATCATCCTGTACAGTTTCCGGAGCTGCCGGCGTTACGACCGGAGCTGCCTTCACCGGAGCGGGCTTCGCTGCCGGCTTTTTATCCGTGTTAGGAATGAACCGGAACAGGGCGATCACACCGCTAAGCAGGATCAGGACCGCGAAAACGGTGCCCATACCTACTACAGTGTTACGGATCGCTTCTCCCAGATCAAATCCGGATGTTTCCGCAGCCGCTGCCAAATATGTGTATACCATAGACAGTGCCTCCCTTATCTAGCGCCGTGCTTCTTCGCGGGGCGATCCTCGCGCTTCGTGAACAGAAGTTCATAAGCAGCCGCTACATACTGACGAGTCTCTACCGGCTCGATGATATCATCCACATAGCCTCTTTTTGCAGCGGAGACCGCACCGTTCTGCAAAGCTTCGTATTCAGCGGAGCGTTTAGCGATCACATCGGCGCCATTGCCCTGTGCGATCTCGTCCGCGTACATGATCTTAACGGCTGCCTTCGCATCCATCAGACCGATGCTGGCCTGCGGCCATGCATAGACCAGATCTGCGCCGAGCGCCTTAGAGTTCATGACATTATAAGCGGTTCCGTATGCCGGTCCGATCACGATGTTTACCTTCGGTACGGTCGCATCGGCAAATGCGCTTGCAAGCGCCGCTGCAGCCTTCGCGATCTTCTTCTCCTGGCACTTTGTAGCCGCAAAACCGGTCGTGGCAGTCAAAGACAATACCGGAATGCCGAACGAATCGCAGAAACGAACGAATGCCGCTGCCTTCTCACAACCCTGTGCGGTCAATGTGGTATCGAACTTCTCGATCTCCTGCTCTACCGCATCGTCTGTGCCGAAACGCTCGCTGCGGTTTGCAACAGCGCCGATGGTCGCTCCGTTGATGCGGATGAAACCGGTAACCATTTCTTTTGCATATTCTTTCTTCGTCTCGAAGAAGAAATTATCGTCGGAGATCACGGAAAGAACATAAGCTGCGTCCTTCGCTCCTGCTTCGATGCCGTCGCAAAGGCGGTTTAAGTCATCCGTGCACTCTGTATATGACATATCGTCCTCATAGTTTGAGGGGAGGATGCTGATCAAAGTACGGATCTGTGCGATCACATCGTCTTCGGTTCCGACGCCGTCTACAAGGCCCGCTTCCTTCGCCTGGAAATCAGCGGCAGATGTATCACACTTGGAAATGATGTTTCCATCGAGGGTATTCGGCGAATTAACGAACAGTTTCGCCTTTTTCTCCTCCATAAAAGTAAAATCGGTAAGTGCAGGAACCAGCGCAAGGCCGCCACCGCAGGTACCGAAGATCGCGGTGATCTGGGGCACCGCTCCCGATGCGGATACCTGGCTCATGTATACTTCGCCGAATGCATTCAGGGCGTCGGTCGCCTCCTGAATACGAAGACCTGCGCAGTCGATCAGACCGATCACGGGCGCGCCCGTTTTCATCGCAAGGTCGTAGATCTTGACGATCTTCTTCGCATGCATCTCGCCGATGGAACCGCCGAGTACGCTTGCATCCTGGCTATAAACATATACCAGACTCTCATTGATCGTGCCGTAACCGGTGATAACGCCATCGGACGGCAACTCTTTGTTTTGAAGATTGAAGTCGGTGTTCCGCGCGGTCACACGTCCGCCGATCTCAACAAAACTCCCCTGGTCGAGCAGCGAAAGGATGCGCTTTCCGGCCTGGGTCTGTGCTGTGTTGCTCATTGCTATCAGCCCTCCATAATAGTAGTACTGTTAAAAAAACAAATTTAACCACATATCATTATATACACGTACCGTCAATAAAGCAAGCGGATTTTTGTCGATTTCTCCATAAATGATCCGATTATTAAACCTTCTTTCTTTCGTTCAACGTAAATAGAGCGGGGAGCCCGCTCCCCGCTCTATTCGTTTTCCATACATATCATCTGATCGATCTTGCCACTCCAAAAATTATCCGCTGAAATATACCAGTACTTATTGTCCGAAATACCATAATAACTGTCTCCGATCGCTACGAGCGGGTAGAACGAACCGTTACTCAGTTCCACTGTTTGCAGCATCTTATCTTCCGTCGGATCGTAAAGATAGTACATATTATGCCCATTTGCATAATTCTGGGCAAATATATACCGATCACTGCGGACCAAACGTCCCGGAGAAAACGGCAAGTCACGAATACGATTTCCTTTCAGGTCAAAAAGTACTCCGGGTTCGTCTTTTTCTGAGGGCTTAACGATGAAGCCGTCCACAAAGTCATATCCGCCGACGCCCTGCTCTGATATGATCAGATTCAGTTTGCTATTCGCTATATCGTAATCATATACTCGTGTGAAATCATGTTCTTTCTGTGCCTGAACATATGCTTCCCAGTCTTCCGTAATATTGGGGAGTTTCTCATACGGGATATCAAGCCCGATACATGTAAAATACAAATGACCATTATACTCTACCAGGTTCAGAACACTTAGATCATACAGATCATCCGCACTGAATATCTCTTCGTTTTTTCCGGTCTCCAGATCGATTCGGATA
Source organism: Lachnospiraceae bacterium (assembly GCA_017550425.1). Classification (GTDB taxonomy): domain Bacteria; phylum Bacillota; class Clostridia; order Lachnospirales; family Lachnospiraceae; genus UBA1201. The sequence continues at coordinate 17,330 of JAFZPG010000073.1, forward strand.
ATACCGACCTTCTGTTTTTCCAGCGGTCCCCCGAAAAAAACGTGCTCTTCACCGGTATCTTCATCGCGAACTTTGATTATCTCTTGACTGCTGGTGTATAACCGAAAATAACAATCTTCCGTAAACATATCCGCATTGCAAAACGGCTCTTTCAAATCCAATTCGGTTATAACACGCCGGTTTGCTCCTTCTCTGTCCGCCCGGTAGAGGATCGGGAACGAAAAGAAATAGCTGCAATCATCGCGCAAACAAAACGTTTTGCCACCGAGATCATATGCCATACAAAATTTAGTGAGCACCTCTCCGGTCAAGTCATCATGCACCGGGCGGATATGCTCACATCCGGGGTCCAGGCAATACGGCATGCTCTGCCCTGAAGAGACGTTAAAAACATACAGCGCCCCTTTGCTGAAAAATGCATATTCCTCCGAAAACGCATTTCCCCTCTCATACAGGACCTTATCCCTCTCTTCCCGAGTTTCCGATAACGTTGTTTCAGGCTCGGAGCCCGATGCATGCGTATCAGAGTTTGTTGCATCCGAAGTATTTTTTTCTGTATCGGCATGCTTGCACCCAAAAGAGGTAACCAAAATAAAAGCCATCACAACGTATGCTATTAATCGCTTCATGTTCCCCCCTTCGTTTGATAATACGCCTCAAGTTGCTTATTTAATTCAGCGATCAGATTACGAAACTCCGGCGCCTCCATTTCCTTAAGGATCGCGTCAACATCATACTCTTCATTTATCATCCACCGATCTTCCTTGATTTCTTCATCATAGGCATATACCAATATTTCATCAAATAATTTCATGTATGGATATCTCAAAAAAGCATCTTTCATATCATCTGAAAGCTGAGGGATAAAATCATATACTTCGCCGACTTCTATCTGTGATAACAATTCCCTTCGTTTGTCGATGTTATTCTTCCCCTTCATTGCTGGGAGGAGGTATCCCTGAATGTCAGGATCCGTGTAACAAACAGTAAGGATCTTGAATGCCAGATCTTTCTTTTCGGATTTTTTTGAGATGCCATAAGACATATTCAGGTTCAGGTACGCGGATGTATTCTGCAGCGGAATTTCAATATACCCCGGTAAATCCGACCTGCCGCTTTGGATGATCGCAAAAGTACGTTCTTTGGGTATACTTTCCATTACCGGATAGGACAAAACACCATTTTGAACATCCTCTGCCATGAGAGATATCACTTCTTTAACTCCGTTTTCTTCGGAAAGATCCACAAAACGATTATTTTGTAAATCGAAAGGAATATTATATAAATATGTGCTGTAATCCGTAAACGCCTCAAGACACTGTAATTCTTGCAGAATGATCATCTTATCTTTCTGACCTGATTGATCATATATCTTTCTTAACATCCTATATGATCCATCATAATCCGAAAACAGATCAGCATGTTCTTCAGGTACATACATATATTTCGAAAATCCTATGGCTGACGAAGGAGATATCGTTAATGGTATGGCATAGGCACGTCCACTCACAGTTGTAAATGCCCACTCATAAGGAGTGAAAAAATCCTTCAACGCGCGTCCATCATCGGAATTCAGATAGTCCGAAAGAGGAACGTACCTCTCCTGAACGAAATCCATAGCCTTAAATACATCATAATTCCAGCTCCCGGTAAACATAATATCAAAGGGTTGATTTTCTGATTCATACTCCTCCAACCACGGAATTTTATCCTCAGTAATAAATGCCCCGGTGTCGACAAACTGGATCTCGCAATCGTACCCCTTTTCCATGAGCAACTTATTAATCTGCTTACGGCCTTCTATACCAGGAACTCCATAAAAGCCTACTTCCCAAACGATTTGATTGTTTGCAACCGAAACGGTATTATTATCATTTGTTTCTGTGGAATCTGTAAATGAGGTCTAAGGAACTTGTGTTGTTTCCAAATCACTACCATCAACCGTCTGTTCAAAATCTACTTCAGAAGTATTAGTAGAGTTAGCAACGGCACATCCTGTAATAGTAAACGTAGTAATAACTATTAGGATCAAGAGATACTTTTTATACATGCCATTCACCTTCCATTAATTCATTTTTTTATCATTGTCAATAGGATAATCTAATAAGATCAGTACTTAATGCAAGGAATCAACGAGCATTTCATTCTGCCTGTCCCGGCTTCCCGCCGGTCAGGTAAAAGATGGCTAGATTCGTGCGATCCCGCAGGCCGAGTTTTGCGAGGATGTTGCTGACGTAGTTGCGCACGGTGCCTTCGGAGAGGCAGAGTTTGTCGGCGATCTCGCGGTTGCTCAGGCCGCAGCTTACGAGGCGCATGACTTCCGCCTCCTGGTCGGAGAGGCCGAAGGCCTCGCGGTCGAAACTCTCTTGCTTCTCGGTGCGGATCATGGACGGCAGACGTCCGACGACATCGCTGCCGAACACCGTCTGTCCTTCCTGCACCGCCTTCAGCGCAGGGATGATCGACTCGAAATCCTGCTTGATGATGTAACCGCGCGCGCCGATGGACAGCGCCTTCACGATGTATTCATCATCGTTAAACGTAGTCAAAAAGAGGATCTTTGCGTTCGGATATTTCTCGCGGATCTCCGCTCCCGCCGACAGGCCGGTCCGGTCTGCCATCCGGATATCCATCAAAAGCACATCCGGCAAATGCTTCTTATACAGGCGGATCGCATCGGCCGCGCTGTAACCGACGTCGACCACGGTCATATCCGGGTCGGCCTCAATGATCATGCGCAGCGACATCGCCACCAGTTTATCATCATCCACAACCAGTATATTCATGCTTCCTCCTTCGGCTTCGGGATCGTGACGAATACCCGGAAACCATTCTCCCGCGTGATGTTCACATAGCCGCCGACGCCGGCCACGCGCGCCTCGATGTTCGACAGGCCGATGCCTACGTCATCCTGCCCGGTAACTTCCTCATGGGTCATGTTTTTCGCGGCCGTCTCCGCCGTTTCGTGCTCCGGATAGTCGTGAACGACCAGTTGGAACAACGACGGGTGCTCATTGAACGTAAGATCGACACAATCGTTTTTGCTGTGTTTGATCACGTTGGAGACCGCCTCTTTCGCGATACCGATGACCGCATATTTGATATTCCGCGGCACCCGCGTCTCGACATTGACCTCGTAATGTACTTTAAAGCGCTCGTGCAGAGGCTTCACCATCTGCTCCAACGCGAAATTCAGATCCACCGATTCGTCGTGCAGGTCGTGCACGCTGGTCCGGATGTTTGTCATGGCCGTGTCCAGCGTCTCCCGCAGCATCGCGAGCTCGTCGGCGACCGGCTCGTCCTTATGGACGGTCATCATGGCGCCGACCTGCAGGATCCCACGCGTCAGCATGTGACCGACGTTGTCGTGGATCTCACGGGCAATGCGGTTTCGCTCCGCCAGCTGCGCCGTGTAGATCTCCTGGTCTTTCGCTTCCAGCACCTGGTTCGTCTGCTCCCGCAGTTTCTCCTGCTTGATGTGGTCGCGGTCGCGCAGGTGGATCAATTGTGTCTTCAGGCGTTCATACCGCGCCGTCCGAATGGCGAAAAACACGGAAATGATGCATAAGATCGCCAGAAAGGAGAAAAACAGGATCTGATCCCAATACGGCGTGTCCGCCGGCAACAGTTCCTGATAATACGTCGCCAGTCCGATCGCATGGGCCGCGACCAAAACGCCGATCGCGAGATAGTTTTTGCAGGCGGTCATGTCATACAAAAGCATGGGCGCCGCGCTGATGCCGCCGCAGATCGCAGCCGAAAGCACCGCGCTGACACACTGGAACGCCGTCTGAAGCATCCGGCGTATCTTCTGCTCGTCATCCTCCGATATATTGAAGCGGAAGCAGATCGCAGCATACATGATCACCGCGTAAATAACGGCAACAAGGTATCTGCCATGCAGGCAGACCTGCATGGCAAATACCGATAAAAGAAACAGTATGATCTTATCTGCCAGCTGCTTCATAGACACACGTCCTTACGTTCAAAACAAATTAATGTGCGCGCTCCGATGCTTTCGAAAGGGCCATTCCGATGGCCAGGCACGCTGCTCCGAACAACAGTTGGATCCCGTAGTAAGGAAGGACATCCGTAAAGCCTTTTCCCTTATCCAGCGCGTCCACCGCCGTCGCATACCAGTACGTCGGAAGGAAGCGGCCGATAGCTTTGACACCTTCACCCAACTGGGACAGCGGAACGAAAATACCGCCCAGGAATGCAAAACCGAGGGATACGACCGTGGAAACGATCGACGAAAGCACGGAAGCCCTCAGCGGGATCACGGCGATAAACGCCATCATCATGACCGTAGCGATCGTGTACACCAGAAGGTTCAACACCATCAGGAACCACATCTTGGTAAATGCCTCGCTTCCGCAGAAGATCGCGAGGACCACTACGTACATGAGAAAGAAGAATAATGCGAAGACCAGAGACCCGAAGGCCAGGATCAAACTGCGCTTCCAGGTAGCATAACCGGATGCATTCTCACGTTTTTTCTTTTCGGTCTCATTAAAGGATAAAACCGCCGAAAGCAAGGAGCCGAATACACAACTCATTATAACATACGGGATGAAAAGAAACAAGATTCCGCCGACGCTCTGGGTGTTGTGAGACTGCGTCGTTCCGTCCTCTTTGATCTCATCGACGATGGTCACATAGTTTTCCGAACGCTGCGTCTCTTCTGCCTTCGCGGCCGCCTCCGAAAGCTCCATTCCGCTGTGGTAGAACGCGTACATGCTGCTCAAATATGACTGCAGCTCCAGGTTCAGCATCTGCCCGTGGGCAATGCCTTCATCGACCACGCTCTGGATCTGCGGGCATTCTCCCGTCTCACCGGAAAGGAATGCTTCACCAAAGCCTGCCGGGATCGTGATGATCGACGAGATATCCTCGTAGTATAACCGGTCGGTCAAAACGTCCTTCGTATACGTTTTGTCGTCCACATTATGATACTTCTTCAGGTAGTCGACAAAGTAATCCGAAACGGTGCTGTGATCCTCATCGGTCAGGTGGATCGGCATCTTCATGGTCTGGAAATCCTTCATAGAGGAGGTCGAATTCTTGATCAGAAATTCATAATTGACCACGATCATCAGGATGCCCATCGCGAAGAAGATGATCGCCGGGATCATATACTTCTTCTGTATTTTGAAAAACATCTTAAATACTTGCATAACTTCTCCTTCTGGACATCACCAGTCCGATCGTCGTGAAAACGATGGTCATAACGACCATGGTGATCATGGAGCGATAAAAACGTTCGCCCACCCCGAAAATATTCAAGCTGTAAAATGCATCGTGAATGAGGGCGGAGGGATTGATGCGGTTGATGATCGGGCAATACATCTCGACGATCATCTTCATCCGGTCGAACATGAGGCCGGCCAGAAAGCCGCCGAACGTTACAAACAAAAGCAGGATCGCTTCCTTCGAGCTCTTCGAAAGTTTCGAAACATGTCCCAGCATAAAGCCCAGAGAACAACCGAGCATGGTTCCCAGTATACAGATCAGGATCAGGAAACCGATGCTGCAGCCCATGTTGACCTTGTAGACACCGACGATCATGAAGAGGCCGACCATCGTGCATACGACCTGGATCACAAAGGCCGCCAAAAGGCTCGCCAGCTCATACATCCTGTGATTCACCGGAGTGATCGAAACACGCGCGCCCTGCGTGGAAATGTTCGCCTGGGAGTCGATGGGGACCTGAAGTCCCGCATTGGACGCCATCACGCAGACCATGGCCAGCAAAGCGTACATGAACGATACGTACGGGTCCTTATTCTCGCCGGCAGCATTCACCTGCTTCACGAGTTCGGTGTCCTCCGTCATCAGGTTCATGATCTTCAATGCCGACGCAGGGTCAGCGGCCGCCTTCTGCATCAGCACCGCATTTCTGCGGAAAATGCCGATCACGTGCGCCAGGACATTCTGTGCGACCTCATCCTTCGCGATGTGCAACCGGATGTCGCTCATGTCCGAAATATCCATCACGCCGGCAACCTCGTCCTGAAACAGCAGTTTCTGCTCGTCCGCCGCGTCCGCCACGATCACCTCAAACATCGCCGTCCCTTCGGAACTCTTGATGCCCTCAAGCGTCGTCTTTACGAACTCAGTGTTCGCCTCGGTCCCGCCGACCAGCGCCACGCTCTTCGTCTCCACAGCCGCGTTCTTATAGATTGAGCCCAGCGCCATATAAAACAACGTTCCCAGTACGATGGGGAACAAAAGCGACCAGAGGATCAGTTCACGATCCCGCAGGTTCTTTTTGATCCGATAGACAAATACACGGAAATACATACCTATCCACCTCTCTATTCGTTGTCACGCAGCTGCTTGCCGGTGATCTCCAAAAATACCTCATTCAGTGTCGGCAGGATCGAATAGATCTGCTGATACTTCACTTCATTGTCCGCGAAGCAATCGACAACATGTACGATGTTGTGCTTGCCGCCGCTGCACTTTACGGTCAATGTATCGTCGCGGTAGGACACGTCGTACACGTGGTTCAGGGCACGCACCTTCTCGATGAAATCCTGGGTGAGGCCGTGTGCATTCACGATCACACTCTCGGTGTTTTTGATCATGCCCTTGAGCTCGTCCTTCGTGCCGATCGCGATCTTCTTACCGTGATCCATGATCAGGATGCGCGAGCACAGTTGCTCAACTTCCTCCATGTAGTGGGTCGTGTAGATGATCGTCGCGCCCTGCTCGTTCAAACGGGAGATGCCTTCCAGAATGCGGTTTCTGGACTGCGGGTCGACTGCGACCGTCGGCTCATCGAAGATGATGAGTTCCGGCTTATGCGCGATGCCGCAGGCGATGTTCAAACGACGGAGCAGGCCGCCCGACAGCTTCTTCGGATAGAATTTCTTGAACTCCTGAAGTCCGACGAACTCGATCGCATCCTCCACATATTTCTTGCGCGTCTCTTTATCTTTGATGTACAGACCGCAGAAGAAATCGATGTTATCGTAAACGGTCAATTCATCAAACACCGCTACCTGCTGCGGAACGACGCCGATGCGCGCCTTCAGGTCGCTGCGCTTTGATGTCATCTTCTCCCCGAACAGCTCGATCTCGCCGTTGTCGTAGGAAAGCAAGGTGAGCAGGCAATTGATGGTCGTCGTCTTACCCGAACCGTTCGGACCGAGCAGGCCGAACACCTCGCCCTTTTGGATCTCCATGCTGAAATTATCCAGCGCGATGAGCTCCTTATATCTTTTAACCAAATTCGTGATCTTTACTACTGTCTCTGCCATGTTCAAATCCTCCTGTTTCGGCAACCGACCGGACCTATCTCCGATCTTGAGCCCATTATACCCCGCCCCAAAGCCCCGTAAAAGTGAACGCTGTCACAATCGCAATTGACAAATGTCACATTCTGCCAATGGGGACGGTTCGTATTGGCACAAAAAAATGTGTCAAAAGGAACCGTCCCTTTTGACACATTTCATTTACTTTCTGGAAGCACTGCATGTAAAATACAGTACCTGATAATCTTTCGAGATCTCTTTTACGAGCTCCCGCGCTTTTTTGATCTTTTCGTCATCCAGGTTGGTGAACGGATCATCCAGGATCAGCATCGGCTTCTCCTCGGTGAAGACCGCATCGATGAACGCCAGCCGCAGGCAGAAGCCCATCAGGTCACGGTAACCCGCACTGAACAGTTCGCTGTCGCGCTGCAGACCTTCCGCATCCACGGTCACCTGCATGTTCGTGTCGATCCGGTAGCCCGCCTGATTCTCCGGATCAATGAATCGCATGTTCTTCTCAAACGACTCCAAGATCGGCGCGGAGTATCGGGAAACCACTTCCGCTTTCGCTTTCTCCAGGTATTTCTTCGCGTTTTGGATGCCGGCGAGTTTCTCCTTCTCTTCGGCCTGCAGTTCAGATAACTGCTCCAACGTTCCGCGCATGTCGTCCATCTCATCGAGCTGCTCTGCCTTTTGCGTCAGGTTTTCGCGATACTCGGAATGAAGCTTCGTCAGAAGTTCCTTCTGCTCCCGCAGCGCGTTCTCGCGGTCACGTCTCTGCTCCGAGAGGCTCTTATATTCCGCCAGCATCTTCGATAATTCCAGAAGCTTTTGGTTCACTTCCGTATCATCTGCCTTCGCATCGTCGATCAAAAGATCGTAGGTCTTCAGGACCGTCCGGATCTCGTCCATACGCGAGGTCGCGGTCTGCAGATCCTGCATCGGTACGGCGCCCTGCTTACTCTTCAGCTGCGTATACTCGATATATTTCGTTTCCAGTTCATCGATGGCACTGTTAACATCACTGCTCTGGGCGGTCTTCAGTTCCATCTCCTTACCATGGGCAGCCAGATAGGCCTGCAACCGCTCCGTCGGCGGATCGATCTTCTGTTTCCACCGCATCACGACTTCGTCTTTTGCGGCCACGTCCGCGCGTTTGCTGTCCAGATCGCGGTTCAGGGCCTCCATACGTTCTTCAAAGCTGGCC
>JAFZPG010000074.1 GCA_017550425.1 Lachnospiraceae bacterium
GAGCTGACCGATGATGCCGTGGGCGTCGCGGAACGGAACTCCGTTCTTAACCAGGTAGTCAGCGGCGTCGGTGGCGTTGGTGAAGCCTGCCATCGCGCTTTTCTCCATGACGTCTTTGCGGAACTTCATGGTTGCGATCATGCCGTTGAAGAGTTCGATGCAGCCCTTTGTCGTATCAAGGGCGTCAAAGAACATTTCCTTGTCTTCCTGCATGTCTTTGTTGTAGGCGAGCGGAATGCCCTTCATGGTGGTCAGAAAGCCCATCAACGCGCCATATACACGTCCGGTCTTACCGCGCACCAGCTCGGCGATGTCCGGGTTTTTCTTCTGTGGCATGATGCTGCTTCCGGTGGAATATGCATCGTCCAATTCCACGAAACGGTACTCGTTCGAGTTCCAGATGATGATCTCTTCCGAGAAGCGGGAGAGGTGCATCATGATCGTGGACATGGCTGAAAGGAATTCGATGAGATAGTCACGGTCGGAGACCGAGTCCATGCTGTTTAAGGTCGCACCGTCGAAATCCAGAAGTTTCGCGGTGTACTCGCGATCCAGCGGATAGGTGGTGCCTGCGAGGGCGCCGGCGCCTAAGGGGCAGTAGTTCATACGGGAACGGATGTCGGCCAGGCGGCTGCGATCACGCTTAAACATCTCGAAATATGCGCCGAAATGGTGAGCGACCGTAACGGGCTGTGCCTTCTGCAGGTGCGTGAAGCCCGGCATATAAGTGTGGACATGGTCCGCCATGATCTGGTAGATCGTCTTCAGGAGCGAGAGCAGGAGAGCGTCGGTCTCGTCGATCTCATCCCGCGTGTACAGACGCATATCGAGAGCGACCTGGTCGTTACGGCTGCGTCCGGTGTGCAGTTTCTTACCGGAATCGCCGATGCGCTCGATCAGATTTGCCTCAACAAAGCTGTGGATGTCCTCGCTGGTCTCGTCGAACGGAAGAGCGCCCGACTCGATATCCTTTAAGATGCTGTCCAGTCCCTCGATGATCACGTCGCGTTCCGACTCGGTCAGGATGCCCTGCTTCGCGAGCATGGTCACATGCGCCTTGCTTCCGCGAATGTCCTGCTTATAAAATCTGCGGTCAAAAGGAAGCGATGCATTGAATGCATTGACCAGTTCGTTGGTTTCCTTCGTGAAGCGTCCGCCCCAAAGTTTCATATTCTACCTCCGCCATTTGCCCTAACGGCAAATGTATTTGTTTTCTTAGTCGTATACATTAAAAGACCCGGATGCGCCGCTGCCCGACAGGGGCGTAAGAAACCGCATCCGGGTGAAGTTCGAACGATTACATCATGAAATCCTTAGGATCGTTCGAGTATTTGATCGCCTGCTCACGGGTAATGACACCACGTGCAACAAGCTGCTTCAGGTCATAGTTCAGAGTGTGCATACCCTGTGACATACTGGTCTGCATGCTCGTCTCGATCTGGTAGACCTTATCGGTACGGATCAGGTTCGAAACCGCATCGTTTACTACCAGGATCTCGGTCGCTGCGATACGGCCGTTACCGTTTGCAAGCGGGATGAGCTGCTGGGTGATAACACCGATCAAAACGCTGGCTAGCTGGTTACGGATCTGGTTCTGAGCCTGTGCCGGGAATACGTCGATGATACGGTTGATGGTCTCGGCAGCGCCTGTGGTATGAAGTGTGGACATTACGAGGTGTCCGGTCTCGGCTGCAGTGATAGCAGCGGAGATGGTCTCGTAGTCACGCATCTCACCTACGAGGATAACGTCCGGGTCCTCACGGAGCGCAGAACGAAGCGCGTTGGAGAAAGTATCGATATCCTGGCCGATCTCTCTCTGGTGGATCGTGGACTTACCTCTCTCGTAAACGTACTCGATCGGGTCCTCGATCGTGATGATATGCTCGGCACGGCTGCGGTTTACGTAGTCGACCATCGTAGCGAGGGTAGTAGACTTACCGCTACCTGTAGGTCCGGTCAAAAGAACGAGACCACGCGGTTTATCCGCGAGGGAGCGGAGAATGTTTGCGGGAAGCTTCAGGCTCTCCATGGTAGGAACACTGTCGCCCATGATACGAAGGCAGGCTGCCTTTTTTCCCTTCTGTGAATATACGTTAACACGGCAGCGGATCATGCTGGGTGTTTCATAGGTAAAGTCAAGGTCGATGCCGTCACGTACCTGTTTTGCTCTCTTTTCGTTGAGCATCTGGAAAATGAGACCCTCCATCTCATCCTCGGAGATAGGCTGATCTACCTTACGCAGATCACCGTAGCGGCGCAAAGCCATTTCTCCGCCGACGGTCAGATGAATATCCGAGCAGTTGTTTGACTTCGCATAGTCAATAAGTTCATCAATTGTCATAAATGTTCCTCCATCCTGATCCTTTTTTCTATATCCGTTCATCCTCGTGATATTTACACTGAGGTGATGCGTCCGGCTTCGTTACTTCCGGACGATGAACCCTGAGATAGCACCCTACGTTTCGTTATCTCAGTTTGTTCCGTTTTTTCTTGCCGAAGTGTTTGCGGTTGCCGTTGTTGTTTGGCTGACTGTTATTCTGCGGCTTTGTTTTATCGGCCTCTTCTGACTCGGCTTTTTCAGCCTTGTTGTCGTTCGCTTCGGAAGTTTCCGGTTTGTCGGTTGTTTCGTCACCCTTCTCGGCGGTGTCTGCTTCGTCGTCATCCGTGATGGGACCGCCGCTCGGAAGAGGTTCTTCGTCTGCCTTTTCGGCCTCCGGTTCGGGTTCCCGGTCCGGCTCTTTCACAGGCTCCGGTTCCGGCTTTCCTTTCGGGCTTTCCTCAGGTTCCGGTTCCGGCTTCTCTTCGGTCTCCTTCACCGGTTCCGGTTCCGCCTTCTCTGCCGGCGTTTCATCCTTCTCGGCCTCTTTCTCAGAAGCTTCGATCTCTCTTTCAAGGTCTCGAAGATCGATCTCTTCTTCTTCCACGAATACGTTGAAACGATATCCGAACTTCTGCTTGAAGATGCTGCGAAGCATCGTAATGCAGATCAGGAAGAGGATCGAACCCAAGGTGATCCACAGACCCGGCTTAAGACCATCCGGCATGTAGGTAAGCTCGATCTTATGGGTTCCCTCGGTGAGAGGGATCGCCAGGAAAGTATCTACAGCCTTCTCTGTATCTACTATAGCACCATCGACGCGTGCTGTCCATCCTTTTTCATAAGGAATTGTAGTGAATAGTATTCCATTGCTTTTAGCAGTGACATATCCGTTGACATGTGTGTCGTCGAAATCAGTCACGGCCAGGCATCCGGGCTTCAGGGCGTCGACTGCTTTGGCCAGAACGTCGCCGTTGAAATAGTAGAGGCTGCCGGAGATCTTGCCATCGTTTGGAGTAGAGATGGTAATGGTTTTACCCGCCTGAACATATCCGACATTGATGATATAACGGCGCTTCAACGAGCCGGACCGTTTGGAAGCTTTGCCTTCAACACGGACGTCGATATCGTCGATCGTACTATTGAGCGTATAAAAGTGATAATAACCGTCTTTTTGTGCGGTAAAGGTTAAGGTTTTATCTTCCGTCTTATCGGCCGCGATGACCTCCAAAACGGCACGATCGATCCCCGCAATGTTCTTTACGAAGTTGTTCTGTGTCGTAATTGCGTTGGAGTTGGCGTTCCAACGATCGGAGAATTCTTCTGCAGTTCCCTCCACGAAAAATCCGATGGAAAGAACGTTGTTGTTCTCGAGCAGGTACAATTTGTTAGAAGAAGCGAAGTTCGTCGTAACTATGTTGTTCGGGATCTCTTCGTTGTTAAATTTGTAGCGGACATTAAAGATCGCGTCGATCAGAGCCGTGGCGCCTGTGCTGGAGTACGCGTTCGTGTTGGACTCCATACCGAGCTTCTTGTAGAAAGCGGTGAGGTTTGCATTGGCCACGGAGGAGAATACGGAGATCGAAGGATACTGGAACCAGGAACCGTCGTTTTTGGTACGCAGGTCGAAGCGTTCGAGACGGAAGAGGTTGGTAATGGTATCCACGTTGCCGAATTCCGGACGATAGTATTCACTGTATGCCAGCTGGTCTGTGTGCGTTTTGGCTGCATCGTACAAGGCGGCGAAATCTCCGTTCTGCTCAACATAAGCGGGACGGTTGATCGTGGTGACGCTGGTCACGGTCGTGTTCAGGAAGCCCTCGATGAGGACCATAAAGCAGGCGGCGATGGCCAGACCGCGTTTATACGCTGTAGAACTGATCTTTTTGCGGTATAGGTAGGCAAACAGGCCATAGAAGCCGACGAAGATCGCGCTGACATAGAATACGTGGAAGTGGAACAGGGTGTTGCCTTTTGTTACCTGTTCGAACAGCAGGATGAGGCCGAGCGCGACCAGGATCGCGCGGGCGATCTCTTTAATGGAACGATCCTTCAGACCCATGTAGCCTTTGTAGCAGGCTACGAGTACAATGAAATCATAGGCGAACGACTGCCGGCAGGGCAGGGAGTTCGGATAATGAAAACCGTGCCAGATGAAGTTCAGGAAGTTCATGCTGAAGCTGGCCAGGAAGATCAGGACGAGAGTTGCATAGGCGAACTTCTCGCGGTAATTGACCTTGCGGTTCATGATGTAGAGCGGAATGAAGATCAGGATACCGACGCCGCAGTACAGGTTGGGCCAATGATCGAGACCGATGTGGACTTCGACATCGACCAGGTGACGGGCCAGCATTTCCAGCATGGTAAAATAGGACGAAAAAGTCTTCGGGAAGGTAGAGTCGGCGGATGCGGACATCTGCAGAGCCTTCATTTCCGGGAGCAGGACGATCATGGAGATGCCGGCGGCCAGGAAAGAATAGAAGGCGAACTCGAAGATCTTCTTCGGATAGTTCATAAAGATGGAGCGCTTGACGAGCCGGTGGGAGTCGACTCGTTCGATCTCCTCACGACGCATGGGAGCGATGAAGAGCAGTGCCAGGAAGTAGATGATCAGGGTCAGGCAGACCATGATCGAGATGTAGTAGTTGGAAAGCACGCAGAGAGACAGGCTGATGCAGTACATCAGGCATTTGTCCTCGTAGACTAAGCGCTCCAATCCCAGAATGATGATCGGGAACAGGATCAGACAGTCGAGCCACATGATGTTCCAGCTGTAGGCTGCCATGTAACCGGAGAGCGCATAGAAGGTCGCGAAGAATGCGATGCCCAGGCTGTTGGTACGGGTGTGTTTACGCAGGTACCACGCAAAGGAAAGGCCGCAGAGCGCGATCTTCAAAACGATCATGTAACTGATGAACTCGATGACGAATTCCACCGGGCACAGGAACAAAAACCAGTTTAAAGGGCTGGCCAGATAGTAGGCCATCAGGGCTACGAAGTTCGTGCCGGCGCCGATGTCCCAAGAGTATAAGAGGCTCTCGCCGTTTAAGAATTTATCCTTCAGTTCGCGGAAGAACGGCGCGTACTGATGGTAGAGGTCGGTGCGCAAAAAGCTGCGATCACCGAACGGAAAGATCCCACGCTGGATGAAGACGAGCAACATCGCGACGAGCGGGATCGTGAAGGCTAAGATCAGTGGAAGCTGGCGTTTGAACCAGGCTTTAAAGGTCTTTTCATTTGTTTCCATTTGTATCTCCTTGGGTTTCAGCATCCGCATTCTGCGGTTTTTCCTTCTTAAACGAGAAGAGTTTGCTGGTAATGTAGTTCATGATCATGACGACGACGCTTGCGAGCAGTTTCATGATGAAGGCCTCGAAGTGGAGTACATCCACCGTGATGTACAGGAATGCCGTTTCAAAACCGAGCGACAGAAGACGACCCGCGATAAATGTCCAAAATTCGTAAGAGAGCTTCCTAAGATTCCACTGCTTGCTTCGGAAAACGAAGATCTTATTTACGAAGAAAGCAAAGATGACCGCGATGATCCATGCGATAATATTGGATCCGGTCGTCGAAATATGGAGCACATAGTAGCAGATGTTGAAGCATGCGATGTTGAGAATGGTCGTCATCACGCCCCAAAACAGGTAGGATATGGTCTCCCGGTTGATATATTTTTGATATTTTTCCAGTGATTTTGGTAGTTTCATATTCTTATTCCGGTCGTTCCGTTTTATCCTCCGGCTCCGTTTCCTTCGTGCTGTTTTTCGGCAGGCTCACACCTTCCATGCCCGGGATGTTGGACTCGCGGGCGATATAGATGGGCCTGTGTTTCGACTCCATGTAGATCCTGGCTATATATTCGCCGAGGATGCCGATGGAAAACTCGATGATGCCGCCCAAAAACAGGATCAGGCAAATGATGGTCGGGAAACCGGCGACATCGTTGTAGCCTAAGAGCGTCTTGATGACGATGAAGATCAGATAGAGGAAGGCAGCAAAGCAGATGAAGAAGCCCATGGCGCTGACGAAACGCAGCGGTGCGGTCGAGAACGACGTAATGCCGTCGATCGCATAGCGAAGCAACGAACGAAGGTTCCATTTGGAAGTTCCCAGTTCGCGCTCGACATTTTCATAAGGGATCCATTTGGTATCGTAACCGACCCAGGTGAAGATGCCTTTCGAGAAACGCTGTACTTCCGAGAGACGCAGGATGGAGTCCACCATGCGGCGGGTCATGATGCGGTAGTCCACGGCACCATACTCCAATTTCACATCGCTCATGCGGTTGCTGACTTTGTAGAAACGGCGGGACAGGAAACTGCGGATCTTTGCCTCGCCTTTGCGGGAAGTCCGTTTTGCGGCCACGCAGTCGTGCCCCTCCTCGATGCCCGCGATGAAATCCGGGAACATGGAAGGCGGATGCTGCAGGTCCGCGTCCATAACGATCACATAGTCGCCGGTCGAATTCGAAAGGCCGGCATACATCGCCGCTTCCTTACCGAAGTTGCGGGAAAAACTGATGTAGCGGACCTCGGGGTGCGCCGCCGCCAGCTCACGCATAATGCAGACCGTGCGGTCGCGGCTGCCGTCATCCACCAGGATGAAACTAAAGTCGTAGCCTTCGATCTTATCGCACCAGGACTTCGTGACCTCGTAAAAGTTATTCAGTACCTCTTCTTCATTGTAGCAGGGTACTACGATATCGATAGTTTTCATAAGCTCTCCATTAAAGTGACATGTAAGCGCGTCACTAATCAATTTTAATATAAAACAAGGAAAAAGTAAACCCAAAACCGTACCTTTTCCTCGTAAAAATCGAAAAAACCGCGCCGGCCTTCGGGAAATGAATCCGAAAAAGCGGGAAAATGTGGTATTTTCCGAGGCAGGATTAAGAAAAACGTAAGGAAGTTCACAGGATTTTCACACAATAAACCTTGCTTTTTTGCGGCTTAAAGGGTAAAATCATTTCAGGAACGATGCGCAGGGGAAAAACCCTACAGGCGCATCGAAAATACCATTACAGAAACGGAGAAATTCACGCTTGGATAATTTAAACAATTCCGATAATAATCGTGATGACCGCAATAATAACAACAACCGTGGCGGACAGGGACCGAAGAATTCCCAGACATTGATCTGCTTCATCCTGGCGACGGTCGTTGTTATCCTGATCGTCACGATGATGAATAACTATATCGAAAATGCCCGGAACAAAAAGATCACGTACAATGAGTTCGAGGAGATGGTCGAAAAAGGCTATGTCGACCGGGTGGATCTGAAAACGAATAAGATCGTCATCTACCCGAAGGAAAACGCTCCCCGTTCCCAGGAAGATGCGATGGTCCAGACCTATTTCACCGGCTATGTCGGCGATGATAATCTGGTCGAGCGCCTGGAGAAAGCGGGCGTCACATTTGAGGGCGAGATCCCGAGCACCAGTTCGGGCATCATGGACTTCCTGCTGTTCGTCGTTCTGCCCATCGTATTCGTATGGATCTTCTTCATGTTCATGATGCGGAGGATCGGCAGCGGCGGCGCCGGCGGCGTCGGCAAGAGCACCGCGAAGGTCTACATCCAGAAGAAGACCGGCGTTACATTTAAAGATGTTGCAGGTCAGGACGAAGCGAAAGAGTCCCTGACCGAGATCGTAGATTTCTTACATCGGCCGCAGCGCTACCAGCGCATCGGCGCGAAACTCCCGAAGGGCGCCATCCTGGTCGGTCCGCCCGGAACCGGTAAGACCCTCCTGGCGAAAGCCGTAGCCGGCGAAGCCCAGGTTCCGTTCTTCTCTCTGTCCGGATCCGATTTCGTCGAGCTCTACGTCGGCGTGGGCGCATCCCGTGTGCGTGACCTGTTTAAGCAGGCACAGGCCAATGCGCCGTGCATCATCTTCATCGATGAGATCGACGCCATCGGTAAGAGCCGTGACAGCCGTTTCGGCGGGGGCAATGACGAGCGTGAGCAGACATTGAACCAGTTGCTGGCCGAGATGGACGGTTTCGACAGTTCCAAAGGTGTATTTATCCTCGCGGCGACGAACCGCCCCGAGGTACTCGATAAGGCACTGCTTCGTCCGGGCCGCCTGGACCGCCGCATCATCGTCGACAAGCCCGATCTGAAGGGACGTATCGCAACGCTGAAGGTGCACGCAAAAGACGTGGCCATGGACGATACCGTGGATTTCGAGGCAATCGCCCTCGCGACGAGCGGCGCTGCAGGTTCCGATCTCGCGAACATGATCAACGAGGCGGCGATCAATGCCGTAAAGAAGGGCCGAAACGCCGTATCGCAGAAGGATCTGCTCGAAGCGGTGGAAGTCGTTCTGGTCGGCAAAGAGAAGAAAGACCGCGTGATGAACGCGGAGGAGAGGCGCATCGTTTCCTACCATGAGGTAGGTCATGCGCTGGTAAATGCCCTGCAGAAGGATGCAGAGCCCGTACAGAAGATCACGATCGTGCCCCGTACCATGGGCGCCCTCGGTTACGTTATGCAGACGCCCGAGGAGGAGCATTACCTGAATACGAAGCCTGAACTTTGGGCCATGTTGGTGGGCATGCTCGCAGGGCGCGCGGCCGAAGAGA